>NZ_BAAFZH010000025.1:0-21888 GCF_054684315.1 Scytonema sp. NUACC21
GCTTCGTACATTGCCGCGACGATCGCCTGCTCAATTTCTGCCCCAGAAAATCCATCAGACATTTTGGAGAGTTGTTCGAGATCGAACCGAGTGATGTCATTACGACGCTTACTCAGGTGAATCTTGAAAATATCCTGACGTTCTTCAGTTGTTGGCAGATCCACAAAGAAAATTTCATCAAAGCGACCCTTCCTCAAAAATTCACCAGGTAACCGCTCAACTCTGTTAGCTGTTGCCATTACAAACACTGGTGACTTCTTTTCTTGCATCCAGGTGAGGAAAGATCCAAAAATCCGGCTAGAAGTACCACCATCGGAATCAGAAGACCCTGCACTTCCAGCAAAAGACTTGTCTAATTCGTCTATAAACAAGATGACTGGGGAAATAGACTCGGCTGTTTTCAAGGCATTACGCAGGTTAGCTTCCGAACGACCCACCATTGAGCCGTCATAAACTCGCCCCATATCCAACCGCAATATTGGTAATCCCCAAAGCCGAGATGTTGTTTTGGCGATGAGTGACTTACCACAACCAGGAACTCCTAGTATCAACATTCCCTTTGGTTGAGGCAGACCATATTCCCTTGCTCTTTCGGTAAAAGCATTAGAACGCTGCTTAAGCCACTTCTTTAGTTCTTCCAAACCACCTACAGCGTCTATGGTTTCATCTTCTTCTATGTACTCTAGTATACCATTACGCCGAATAAGCTGCTTTTTCTCGGATAAGACTATATCGACTTCTTCTTCCGTGAGACGACCTGTGGTCACCTGCGCCTTACGGTAAACTTTTTCAGCTTCATCCTTTGTTAAACCCAAGGCTGCTCTAAGAAGCTTCTCTCTTGCTTCAGTCGTCAACCTTCGCCCGCGATTTTGGTCTATATGACTTGTTAATACTTTATTTAAATCTCCCATGTCTGGCAGCGGGAAGTCGAGAACAACAACTTCCTTCTCCAACTCTATGGGTACCTGCTGCATTGGTGACATCAAGATAATGTTCTTGTGCGTGCCTTTAAAACCAGCGATCGCGTCACGTAACGATCTTGTTGTTGCAGGAGCGTCTATAAATGGATGTAAATCTTTAAGAATAAATATACCTGGTTCCCGTTGGCGAATGATCCACTCAATTGCCGCTTCTGGAGAAACTGTATTGTGCTGGGTAACATTCCGGGGTTGACCGTATTCTACGATGCCATGAGTCACTGTCCAAACATAGACTCTTCGCTGTGGCTTTAATGATTGAGCAATTGTGGAAATTGCTTGCTCGGCCCGCTCTTCCTCGGAGGTCACAAGGTAGATTAGAGGGTATTGAGCTTGAATGAGTATATTGAGCTCTTCTTTCATACTTCGACCTACTTGAGACCTTTACAGATAGTACAGACATCGCCATCAATCAATAGTAGAGGGAGAGGATTATGAATAAATATCCCAATTACCACTCCCACCTAACAGGGAACCAGCTCTTCCTCGCCCTTTTGGTTAGTTTCATCACACTCCATTTCTTCAATAGAGAGACGATCTTGACCAACAACTCCTGGTTGTTTACCAAGTGCGACCAACTCTCCATCGCGAAGTACTAGAGAACTTTCGCAAGTTGGGCAGGAATATATTTTGTGTGTTCTCCCATAAGAAGTTTCATCCACCAATTCTGAGTGTGCCAGATAGAAAACCAAGGCACGTTCGGCAAGTTCTGACATTGGTTCTGAGTCAACTGCTGAACGAATTTTCAGCTTCCTATGAAGTTCCGGCGACAGATACAAAGTAACCTTTTGCTTAGTTTGCATATAACTCTTTTGCGGTCTTACCCGGGTATGTTTCTCAAGATATCGGCTTACGTTTTCCTTGTCAAGACGTCACAACGTTTTGACGGCATTTTTGTAACATTTCTTAATTTAATTCTCTGTCAATTGTCCTTTGTCCTTGGTGATTTGTTCTTTGTCATTTGTTTCTTTCCCTCCCTCACCCCCTCACTCCCTCACCCCCTCCCTCCTTCCCTCCCTCACTCCCTCACTCCCTCACCTTCTCCTTCCCTCCTCTCCCTCATCTCCCTCATCTCCTTCATCTTTCATGATTACAGGTGCCACAAACCTGATAGATTTAGCTATCAGCGAGTAAAAACTTGGTGAAAATGAAAGTCCTGGTTATTGGCAACAATGCTGGCTTTTGGTTTGGGAACTCTACCCATTATGTTAGGTACGGGAGTGTCTGCATCGTTGCTTGGTAAAGATAGGCGCAGTCAACTCTTTCGCTTGGGTGGTTGGGTGACTCTTACTATCGGTGTCCTAACACTGTTGCGGACTGGAGACACAATGGTAGATTACACCGGGCACGCTGCACTGGTATGTTTAGTACTGGCGTTGATTGCTCGTCCAATCAGTAGTTTGTGGGCAGAACCTCTACGTTACCGTCGTGCTTTGGGAGTTGGTGCTTTTGTGCTGTCCCTAGCTCATACAACTCACATGATGGAACATTCACTACAATGGAACTTTTCAGCCTTCTTCTTCCTACCACCAGAGTATCAGTTGGGAATGGTGGCTGGTGCCATAGCATTGGTTTTGATGACTCCTGCCGCTTTGACTAGTTTTGATTCTTTGCAAAAGGCGTTGGGCAAGCTGTGGCGACAAATTCATTTATTGAGCGTCCCTGCTTTGCTGTTAGGTGTTTTTCATGCTGTGATGATTGGTTCTCATTACTTGGGTGCTTTACAGTTAAGTTGGGGAAATAAGTTGGCAGTGTTGCTTCTGGGCATTGTGACGTTGGGTGTTTTGCTGGTACGTCGGCGCTTTTTTTGGTCACTCTTATCTCTACAAAAATTTTATGTTGCCTCTACTAAGTCCCGTTAACCCTACCCCTCGCCTCTCTCCTCCCATCCGGGGAGGGGTGAGGGTTGTTTCTGGAAATTTGTATATTTTAATACTATTCTGTGCTCTTATCCTCTCAAATTCTACTGCTCGTGCTCATAAAGTCGTGACAGCTGCAGATGTGGGTGCGACTCTCCATTTAGAACCGAATGACAATCCCCGTGCTGGGGAACCAACAAAAACCTGGTTTGCTCTCACTCGCAAAGGTGGAAAGGTGATTCCTTTGGCAAGTTGTGATTGTAAGTTGGCTGTTTACGCTGAACCTCATTCACCGACAGAACCCCCTTTGCTCGAACCTTCTTTAGAACCCATGACGGCAGAAAGGTATAAAGGCATACCGGGTACAAAGATTACTTTTCCCAGACCAGGAGCTTATCTGCTACAGTTAGGTGGCAAACCCAAGGATGGAAAGAGTTTTCAATCATTTGAGTTAAAGTTTCCTGTTACTGTAGCTGCTGGTTCAGCGGCAATAAATAATACGCAGGATAAGGCTCAAGAAGTCCAAGACACCACGGTGGATGTACAGTCAAACCAATCTCAAGGAGTCCCAATTTGGGCGATCGCTTCATTAGTCTTTGCCTTAGCAGGTGTATCTTTTGCGATACTGCGAAGGGTGAAAAGAGATTAGGGTAGAGGATAAGGTGCGGGTTACATCCCGCTCCCTGCCCCCTTTCTCTTACTTCCGGTACCTTGCACCCTACCACCGTGCCTCCTTATTGATGGCGCTTTTGGTGCCACTGCCATGCGTGGGAAATAATATCCTCAAGGGATGAGTACTGAGGATGCCAGCCAAGGATTTTTCTAGCTTTTTCGCCACTACCAATGAGTGCTGGTGGGTCGCCCGGACGGCGATCGCACTCCACAACTTTGATATCGCTTCCTGTGATTTTCTTAGCAGTTTCGATGACTTCTTTCACTGAGAAACCATTGCCATTTCCCAAGTTAAAAACTTCGCTATCGCCCCCTTTGAGCAAGTACTCCAACCCTAAAACATGGGCATCTGCCAAATCCGTAACGTGAATGTAGTCTCGAATACAAGTACCATCGGGAGTGGGGTAATCAGTGCCAAAGACTGAGATTGATTCACGCTTGCCTAAGGCTGTCAGTAGCACTAGGGGAATCAAATGAGTTTCTGGATTGTGGTCTTCTCCTAACAAACCATTGGGATGGGCACCAGCAGCGTTAAAATAACGGAACCGTACCGATTTGAAGTCGTAAGCAACATGAAAATCAGACAGAATCCGCTCTACCATTAGTTTGGTTGCACCATAGGGGTTGATTGGATTCTGGGGATGATCTTCGGGAATGGGCACAACTTCCGGGACACCATAAGTTGCACAAGTAGAAGAAAATACAAATTTCTTAACAGACGCTGCTAGCATTGCTTCTAGGAGGGTCAGCGTTCCAATCACGTTGTTGCGGTAGTATTTGGCGCTTGATACGCAGCATGAATCAACTGGGTACCCATCATTAAGTTGTCGTAGAACAATTCAGCTGGTTTTTCACGGTTAAGACCGATACCACCAACATGGGCTGCTAGGTGAATCACAATGTCTTGCTGATCCACTGCTCGCTGGCAATTTTCCCAAGTACGTAAGTCGCACTCACGCGATCGCGTTACCGTAATCTTGTTTTGGTCTGCACCAGCCTTACATAACTGGCTTATCACCTGACGTCCCAGAAAACCGGCTCCACCGGTCACGAGAATACGCTTGTTCTTAAGTTCTAAGGTGTTCATTTTTTCTCCTCATCGGTATAAAAAGCACTCAGCTGCTCAGCAGCAAGCCGATAGCTAATAGCTGATAGCTCATTAGAAGTGGAGCACACCCAGTTCTTGCCGAATCATGGCATTGTCTTTTAACACTTTTGCGACTTTACCATTTGGTGAGGTGAGACCCAGCGCTTGTAAGTCAGCCTCCACCATGATAGCCACCAGTTGCTCAAATGTTACCGATGGTGCCCAGCCTAACTTTTGCCGTGCTTTCGTAGAATCCCCAATCAATAAATCGACTTCTGCTGGACGAAGATAGCGCTCGTCAAACTCTACATAATCTTGCCAATCGAGGTTGACATAACCAAATGCCAGCTCCAAAAACTCCCTCACTGAATGGGTTTCACCAGTAGCAATTACGTAATCATCTGGCTGTTCTTGCTGTAGCATCATCCACATTGCCCTAACGTAATCCTTGGCATAGCCCCAATCACGTTTGGCATCAAGATTCCCCATGTAAAGTTTTTTCTGCCTGCCTGCAACAATTCTGGCAACTGCCATTGTAATCTTGCGCGTCACAAACGTTTCACCCCGTCTGGGAGATTCGTGGTTGAAAAGAATGCCATTACAAGCAAACATCCCGAATGATTCCCGGTAATTTACTGTTTGCCAGTGAGCGTAAACCTTAGCACAGGCGTAGGGGCTGCGGGGGTAAAAGGGTGTTGTCTCTTTTTGTGGGATTTCTTGTACCAAACCATACATTTCCGAAGAACCTGCTTGGTAAAATCTCACCTGAATGCCAGTGCGATGCTGATAGTCGCGAATTGCTTCTAACAGACGTAGGGTTCCCATTCCCACAGAATCGACTGTATATTCCGGTGAATCAAAGCTTACCCTTACATGGGATTGAGCACCTAAGTTATAAATTTCTACTGGCTGAACGTCTTCTAGAATGCGGCGCAGCGTGGTACCATCCGTCAAATCGCCGTAATGGAGAAGTAACCGCACGCCTTCTTTATGAGGGTCTTCATAAAGATGATCGATGCGGTCTGTGTTAAAGGTTGAAGTTCGACGAATGATACCGTGAACTTCGTAACCTTGCTCTAGCAAAAACTCGCTTAAGTATGAACCATCTTGACCGGTGATACCAGTAATCAACGCTCGCTTCCGTTGCGTCATGCTCAATTATTCCTTGTTGTTACTGAATTAGATGTTTACAGGTAACCTGGTATAAGTTAACAGGTAATCCCGCAAATGCCCAATGGGAAACCTACGAGTCTCATCGGTACCTCAGCTTATTGCTATAAGTAAATTTGCCGAGTTCAAAACTGACTGTCAGGCTGTTTTACTTAACTCAAAACTTTTCGTTGGTTTCACAAGATTTTTTTAATCTTTACTAAAAGTTTATAGAAAATCTGAGTTTTGTTAAGTTTGTGTAAAAATCTTGATAGCTAAATGTTATTCTTTTTAATTAAAGGGGAACAAGGAATCCCCGTAAATCAAGTCAGGGGATTTAGACCGTCTGAGCCGATAGCACAGAGGTCTTTCTGGTATCAAAGTTTATAATCTTTCCTTCTGGGTTCCGCAGTCTGCCTCATGCCTTTCCTCGGTAAAATTCTTTTTGTTAGAAACTGGGTTTCTATATTTGACGTTTTTAGGTTAACCTAATTAAAATCCAAAAATAAAAAGCCAAAAGTCAAAAAAATAGTTTAAATTTGACTTTTGACTCTGTAATTTATTCAGTGATTTAACAAGTTCAGATTGATTTCAATACGCTCCATTATTTTTAGGAATAATGACAACGCCTATGGTTTTAAAAATTATCCACAAATCCAACCATAAGTTTCGGAATTTGGCATAATGTAGATCGGCAGAAGAATTAGCTATCTTACCCGGCATGGATGAGATTTTTGGCTTGGTGAGAATGAAGCGTCATTATGATGAAGGCGACTATGACGTCTTGATTATCGACTCCGCCCCCACTGGCACAGCACTGCGCTTGCTAAGCTTACCAGAAGTGAGCGGATGGTATATGCGCCGTTTTTACAAGCCATTTCAAAGTATCTCCGTAGCACTTCGACCTCTTGTTGAACCTATCTTTAAACCCATCGCTGGGTTCTCATTACCAGATAAAGAGGTCATGGACGCACCTTACGAGTTCTACGAACAAATTGAAGCGCTGGAAAAAGTACTCACAGATAACAATCAAACCTCAGTACGCCTTGTTGCCAATCCAGAAAAGATGGTAATCAAGGAATCTCTTCGCGCTCAT
Organism: Scytonema sp. NUACC21; assembly: GCF_054684315.1. NCBI lineage: Bacteria > Bacillati > Cyanobacteriota > Cyanophyceae > Nostocales > Scytonemataceae > Scytonema > Scytonema sp. NUACC21. The sequence continues at coordinate 6,841 of NZ_BAAFZH010000025.1, forward strand.
GCCTATCTCAGCTTGTACAATGTTGCAACTGACTTAGTGATAGCCAATCGCATTATTCCCGAACAAGTGCAAGACCCCTTTTTCCTCCGTTGGAAAGAAAATCAAAAGCAGTATCGTCAGGAAATTCATGAAAACTTCCATCCACTGCCTGTAAAAGAGGTTCCTCTTTTCTCCGAGGAGATGTGTGGTTTAGATGCTTTAGAACGCCTAAAAAATACACTTTATAAGGATGAAGATCCTACCCAAGTGTATTACAAAGAAACCACTATCAAAGTTGTTCAAGAAAACAATCAATACAGTTTAGAACTGTATTTACCCGGTATTCCCAAACATCAGGTTCAATTGAGTAAATCAGGAGATGAACTTAACATCACCATTGGCAACCACCGCCGAAATTTAGTTTTGCCACAAGCTTTGGCAGCACTCCAACCTTCAGGGGCAAAAATGGAAGACGATTATCTCAAAATCCGTTTTGCTGCTTGAAACTAATTTTTCTCAATTGTTGTGGGATGGGCAGGACAGCCCGTCCCTTTACCGGGGAGTAAATTTATAACGTATATGTAAAATCTTCTACTAACATACCCGGAACCATACTCCCTCCAAGTTGGCGACCCTCATAACTTCCCACTTCAGCAATAAATTCTTGAAAATTGGTGAAATCGATTAAGTTTTCTCCCCAAAAACGGTAAAGACTATCATCAAAACGTAAATTTTCTATTGGGGCAGCAATTTCACCATTTTCTACCCAAAAACAGGCATACCTAGTCATACCTGTAATTCTTCCTGTGGGGCGATCGCTCCAATTTAGGTAATGCAAATTAGAAACATACAATCCTGTTTCCAAAGTGGGAATAATGTCCTCAAATTTTAAATTTCCTAGGTTCAATTCTGGTGCGCGTAAGGCTTCATAACTATTAGCCCCATTAGCAGTTTTTTCATACTCCTTAGCAGTACGAGAGTTAATTAAAGTATTGACCAAAACTCCTTTTTCAATTATTTGTAATTCGGGGGTTGCCATTTCTCCCCATTCATTAAAACGTGGTACCAACCCCCGTTGAAAGTTTTCTTTCAAATTAAATGCAGGTGACAATTGTTTTTCTTTCCGCCATAGAAAAGCTAAAGCACTACCTCCCTGTTGTAAATCAGCTTCACTGACACCTCCCCAAGACAGCATACTTAATAAATCGGCGACAGCGGCTGGTGCAAAATAAGTTTTATACCGCCCTCTTGGCAACTCTTTTACTGGTCGGGAAAGCAACTCTAGCTGTTTTTTTGCATCACTAATTTTTGCAACATAAGCTTCTTGATTCCATTCACTCCCTGCGAAAGTCCCTTTTACCGCCTGTCCAAAACTTGTAAATATTGAATAGTCTAAGGTAAAAGTATCGGTACTAAACCAGTGCTTTTGACCATTGGAATCAGCATAAGCTCTAATAACGTATCCTCCAGCATATATACCAGCAAAATCTAATTCAGCAACTGGTTCTAGGACTGTTGGTACTACAAGTTTATCATCCAATAAATTTCCAGAATGCACTTCACGACTGGTATTTGTACCAGACGGTAATACTAAGTATGGATCTATGGGTAATTGGGGCAATTCTTCCCGTAATTCTCGCAAAGCTGTGTATGCTACTTGCCAATCTACTTCCCAATTTCCTGTAAAGGGAAACTGACGAAAGCTAGTACGACCATCTTGCATCAAAGTCAGTTCTATCCAACCATCAGCAACACAACCCGTTTGCCGGACTTTGGCATGATTAAAACGAGTAAATTCATGAGCACACCGAACCAGCCGATGTAGAGGCGGTTTTCGGTGGAGGTGATCCACTCACAGAACTTCTCCCACACATTGGCGCTTTCGCGACGTTGTAAGGTTGCTGTCATGGTTTTATGTATTGCGATGACATTCTATGTTTTAGGTAATTTTGTTACCTGATTATTACTTTACATTTCTTTATTGAGTTTTATCAAGATTGTTAACTTTAGTAAAGTTAATAGCTGTTATTAGTTTAATTTATTTGCAGAATCTTATGACTTAATGCAAACAGGGGTCAGCTGATGAGCTAACCCCTGTGATTGCTTGCTGTGCTACCTGGCTATCTATTCAGGCGTAACAATTGCAGAAATTTGTTCTCCTTGAGCAGGTATCCATGCAGAGTAGACATCCTCAAGAATCGGGCTGCGATCGCAATTAGTCTTATTTATCTCTTTTATCTCTCGGACTGTTAAGGTTGTTTGATAAACTCCGTGTAGTATTTCGTGTCCATAACCAATGACTTGACCAACTAGCCCAGTCATTTGATGTTGTGCATAGTCTCCAATATTTAACATTGTCATGACTCCATGATGTTATGGATTTAACAGTTTGTTGTTTACTTTTGACAGGGGATTTGTGTTGTCAGCAATGGGTGAATAGCGGTCTTGCCAGGTAGTGAAATAATTGCGCGATCGCTGTTTACTCAATTCCAGTAGTTAAACAGCAACCTGAGATTTGGTTTGAGTTAAAGCCACGTCTTGAGATAGCAGATGAGTATAAAGATGAGTTAATCGGGAAGCAACGCTTTGCCAACTGAACGCGATTTCCACACGCTGTCTACCTGCTTCACCCAGGCGATCCCGCCATTCTGGATTGGTTAGAATGCGGTCAATAGCCAAGGCAAAGGCATCTTCATCTTTAGGGGGAACGAGTAATCCTGTTACCTCAGGTACCACCGTGAATTGCAATCCACCAACATCACTAGCTACGACAGGAGTCCGGCTGGCCATTGCTTCAATGGCAACTAACCCAAAAGGTTCATAATGACTGGGTACTACACATACATCAGCTGCAGCGTAGTAGAAAGGTAGAACAGTATCGTCGAGGCGACCTGGAAAGGCTGTGCAATTTTCTAATCCAAGTTCCGCCACAATACTAGCGATGCGATCGCGCTCGATTCCATCACTGTAACCCGGACGGCTACCCCCTCCAATAATTAATTGCAAGTTCGCGCAAGAGTGCAGATCGGACTTTGCAAAAGCTCTTACTAGAGTTTCGATGCCTTTGCGGGGATCGAAGCGACCAACGTACAGCACCACCTTCGCATCAGGAGCAATTCCCAAAGCTTGCCGTGCTGTAGACCGCTGAATTGAACCAAACTTATCAATATCAGTACCGCAAGGGATCACCTCTATTTGCCCCTGAGTAGAAACCAGCCTCTGCATATGTTTCTGTTCTTGGGGACTTGTTGCAACCACTCGATCTGCATTCTCAAGACAGGCTTTTTCAACAGCCAGTCGGATACTAGCAATTGCTGGCAGATCGGCAACAGTACTGTATTTCACTGCGCCTAGAGAGTGATATGTATGCACTTGGATTAATGGTTGGCGCTTTTTCAGTTCCATCCCCACCCAAGAGGATAACCAGTAATGGGTGTGAACAAGAGGATACTGAAATCCTTGATTTTGTTGGAATTTTTGAAATTCTGCGATGAACTCAGGAAGATGGTCAAGTAAAGAATCTCGACCCATAAACTCCACTGGTCCAGCCTTTAACCGAATCGTTCGGCAGTTAGTTCCATGTTGCACGATGGAAGCTTGCTCAGAGTGACTACGGCGAGTAAACATATCTACCTGCCAACCTTGCTGAGCCAGTGCATAACCTATCTGACGCACATAGACATTTTGTCCACCAGCCTCTTCTTGTCCAATTTCTGCGGCAGGATCTCCATCTACAGAAATCAAAGCGATGCGATGTTTTTTTGTCAGTAGCATAGTTAAACTTCACAACATGGCGATACTTTTTACCTCAGACCCTAAAAGCCAAGGTAATATAACCTCTTCCTTAGAGTTAAGGACAGGTACAACGAAGCGCACAGATATCAGCCAAGGACACCGACGAGAACAAGGCATTACTGCTCAGAATGCTGCTCGTTCAGTCTCCTCTCAACGCCGACGAAGTTAGCTGACGGGCTAGGACCAATAAAAGAGCTTCATCTACATCATGGGTCACCATCACGCAAGTTAGATTGTTTTCATTACAGATTTTCATCAACTGTTCTTGCAAACTACCTCTTGTTAAAGCGTCTAAGGCTCCAAAAGGTTCGTCTAGCAGTAACAATTTAGGACGGATAGCAAGAGCACGAGCGATAGAGACTCGTTGTCTCATTCCACCAGATAGCTCACTTGGACGTTTATGTGCTGCATGGCGCAACCCTACAATGTCAATGTGATGTTCGACAATACTCTTGCGTTCCCCCTTGGGCTTGTCTTTGTAAATCTCATCAACTGCTAATGCAATGTTTTCCCGCACTGTCAGCCAAGGTAGTAGCGAATAGTTTTGGAACACAACCATTCGGTCGGGACCGGGTTCTCGTACTTCCTTACCTTCAAGAATCACACCACCAATACTAGCTTTATCTAAACCAGCAATAATATTCAGTAAGGTGGATTTGCCACAACCAGAATGTCCAATCAGGGAAATAAATTCCCCTTGCTGAATCTTCAGTTCAATATTTTTGAGGGCAATATATTGACCGCCATTTGGCAGTTCAAAGACACGTTCAACGTGGTCAACTTCAACGAATGCTGTCATATGGTTAGTGGTTAATTGTTAGTTTCGTAGGGTGGGCACTGCCCACCATTATTAAATTGTTTGACTCTCTAAAAATAATAGTCACTCAATCTTTATGATTTTTGTTCTTCAGAAACAACTTTTCTAGCAACAAAAGCCACCAATCTATCTAGTATCAGACCCACTAATCCAACATAAATCAATGCCACAATAATCTCGCTCAAATTTGTTTCAGTTGTCGTGTTATAAGCATCCCAAATAAATGAACCAATACCCACACCTCCAACTAACATCTCTGCCGCTACAATTGCCAACCAAGATAATCCAATACCAATTCTTAACCCGGTAAATATATAAGGAACAGTGGCGGGAAACAAAATCTTTAAAAAATATTTATTACCCTTCAGTTTCAAAACTCTAGCTACGTTTCTATAATCTTGAGGAATTTGTTGTACTCCCACTGTGGTATTGATTAAAATTGGCCAAATTGATGTAATAAAAATGACGAAAATTGCAGAAGGATTGGCTTGTTGGAATGCTGCTAGGGAGATGGGCAACCAAGCTAAGGGTGGAACAGTTCTTAGGACTTGAAAAAGAGGGTCTACAGCATTATAAAACAATGGGTTCGATCCAATCAGCAGACCTAAGAAAATACCAATAACTGCTGATAGAGAAAATCCTATGCCAACTCTTCCCAAGCTGTTGAGTATTTGCCAGCCCAATCCTTTATCATTTCCTCCATTATCAAAAAAAGGATTAATGATAAAAGGGTCCCAAGTTTCGGAAAAGGTTTCTATTGGACCGGGTAAATTAGATTTCAAGCTAGAACATAGAAATTGCCAAATGAAGAGAAAAAGAAAGAGTGCTACGATGGGGGGTATAACTTTTTTTGATATAAACTTAGTGAGATCGTTCTGCCGAGTTTTTCTACGGGTACGACTTCTAAGGGTTACGGTCATTTTTTTCCTCTCCTATTATTTACATTAAGCTGGATGGAAACACGAAATTTGGTGTTTTTACATCCATAAAAATTCAATTGTGGGGTGGGTGGTGCTGAGTCATTTGAAAGGTGGTGGGCAGTGCCCACCCTACGTCTGTAAAAGTTTAATTGTGGGGTAGGTGGTGCTGAGTTATTTGAAATTGGTGGGCATTGCCCACCCTACGTTTTCGATTGATTAAACCTTCTTAATTTTTAAACTCTTCAAATACTCTTCTGGTTTCTCTGGGTCAAACTTGACACCATCAAAGAAGGTTTCAACACCACGGGAAGAGCTAGTAGGAATTTCAGAATTGGGTACACCTAAAGCTTGAGCTGCTTTCTTCCACAAATCTTCTTTGTTGACTTGGTCTACGATTTCCTTGACTTTAGTCTCTTTTGGCAGATTGCCCCAGCGAATGTTTTCTGTCAAAAACCAGATATCGTGACTTTTGTATGGATATGAAGCATTATCTGCCCAGAATTTCATGCGAAGTGGAGAGTCCTTGACTGTACGTCCATCACCGTAATCAATATTGCCTTTAGACCGCTCTAAAATATCTGTAACAGCAACGTTAAAGTATTTGCGACCAGAGCAGATTTTGCACATCTCCACAACCTCGATCGCATACTCAATTACATAAATACTTTAAATTCCAAAGATGCTTTTGATGATGATTTATCTATAATCCAGATTCAATTCGATTAATTTCTGGACATGACAACTTGATTAAACGCATCTTGATTGGGAAATATTTCAAATACTTTATCCATGCCAGTCAATTCAAACAATATCCTCACTTGTTCATTAATTGAACAAATAACCAGCTTTCTATCTGCTGCACGTAGCGCTTTAAAGGCTAACACCAAAGCGCCTAAACCAGAACTATCCATAAACGTTACGTCTTTGAAATCAATCAGCACAATTTTTGTGCCCTTCTCTTTTTCCAAAACGTCGTTAATTATTTGTCTAAACTCCTGTGATTGAGTAGAGTCTAAAATTCCGTTGGGTTGAATGACTTTTACCACTTGATCTGCCATAATATATTGTTACTATTAGGTATACAAAGGTGTTTTGACTTAGTCAACACACATCAATATTAATTCATTTAAAAAATGACTGCCATAAGAAAAATGTGAGTTATAAGTTACAAATATAAATTAATGATGAATTGTACATTCCTATTTTCTCGCTTACCTACGTACAAACTCTTGTTCTCGCCTACTGAAGTTTTCGCCTCCACTAAAAACTTGGCAGAATTACGGAACATGAAAGGTAATAAGTAAGCGGGCACAACTAAATATAGCTATATTAGTCGTCATTTGTCATTTGCGCTTTGTGCTTAACAAATAACTCTTGGCAAACGACTAAGGGTGACCTTCGCGAGTTCCATTTAGTTTTACCGTCCTCATGAGCCTCATCTTCTAGTATTCCCAAGAATTTTATAAAACTTCAACTAGCGAGTTAAAAGTTATTACTTTAATTTATATTAGTTTACACGATATATGGAAAAACTGCTGTTTTACCCCGCCCTCAACGGGCTAACCCTTGCTCTGTACAACAGCTTGTCACCTTGACGATAACCCGTGTACCGTACTTTAACAATTGCCCCCGCTTCCACGCTCCCTTCCATTAACTGGTGCAGTTGGGGATCGTAAGGGAGTTCTTCTCCCACTGTTGCGATCGCTTCTACCCCCCACTGCTGCAAAAGTTTCTCTATAGGCTTCTGTACTAACGGCAGAATATTAATCGCAGGTAATTGAGTATTTTCTCTCGCTTTCTGCGCTGCTGTCGGAAACTGTAATAACAAAGATTCCAGCACTTGCAAACTCGACTGCTGGAACTCTTGCATTAAAATCTGTCGGTGCTGTTGAAGTTGGTGTTGTAATCGCTCGTACTCTCTTGTTATATCTGCTATTTGTTTTAATAATTCTTGGGTTGGCGCAGCTTTATCCCCAACTAACTCTACTTGAGAAAAAGTTGTAATAAATTCATTTAAAGGCAATTGTAGCGCTTGCGATAACTTGAGCAATACATCCACTCGCATCTGCTCAACTCCCAACTGTCGCAGGCGCACAATTTGACGCTCCGAGACACCAGCAGCGCGACTGAGCGCTTTAAAACTAGAAATTCCTACTCGTTGCATTAAATCTTGCAACTTTTGGGTAAAGTCAGTTGGATTTCGGATTTTGGATTTTGAATCTTGAATTGAAGTCACTTTCAGTAGGGGTGGCACATGCCGAAACAATGGACAATGGTGGGCAATGCCCACCCTACTTATAATTATTCTTCTAAAAGGCTTCTTAGCATCCAAGCGTTCTTTTCATGAACTAACATTCTCTGAGTCAGTAAATCGGCAGTTGGTTCGTCGTTAACTTCTTCAACGACAGGAAAAATAGACCGTGCGGTTCTCACTACGGCTTCCTGCCCTTCCACAAGCAAACGTATCATTTCTGTAGCTTTGGGGACACCACTCGTTTCTGAGATTGAACTGAGTTTGGCAAATTCGCTGTAGGTACCGGGTGCTGGATAACCCAATGCTCTAATTCGTTCGGCTATTAAATCGACTGCTGTGGCTAACTCCGTGTATTGTGTTTCAAACAACAAATGCAGGGTTTGGAACATTGGTCCAGTGACGTTCCAATGGAAGTTATGGGTTTTTAAGTACAGTGTATAAGTGTCAGCCAGTAGGTGAGACAATCCTTCGGCAATTTTCGCTCTGTTAGCTTCGTCAATGCCGATATTTACTGGAAAGCTTTGAGTTGCCATAATTTTCCTCCGATTTAATGATTTGTCCTTAGTCCTTAGTCCTTAGTCCTTAGTCATTAGTCTGGCCCGAAAACGATTCTTACAACGAGCTTGATCCGCTCAACTCCTCCGAAGATTTGAGCGGCGGTTTTCGCCGTTCAAACTTCTCCTTGTTTACTGACCTATCAGTATCAGAGGAGTCAGTGGAGGAGACATCGCGTTCTATGTCTGTTCCATCCCGGTTTCGAGGTCGCAGAGGTAAAGCTGCTCTGGTTTTAACGATAGTCTGGAGTGGTACCATCGCCCTGCATTTAGTTTCTTGGGGTACTTTGTTTGTCTTGGGATTGACGACTATTATAGGCGTTCATACCCTAGTGGCAGTCTTTGCCAGACCCAAAAAACACTTAGAAGAAATGCAAGGAGATTTGCCTTCTGTCTCTGTATTAGTGGCAGCTAAAAATGAAGCAGCAGTCATAGACAGATTAGTCAGAAACCTTTGCAGCTTGGAATATCCAGAAGAACGTTACGAAGTCTGGATTGTTGACGATAACAGTACTGACGAAACGTCCCATTTGCTAGCAGAGTTAGCTCAGGAATACGACAAACTCAAGGTACTGCAGCGAGAACCAGATGCTGGAGGAGGCAAGTCAGGAGCCTTGAATGAGGTGCTACCCCTTACCAAAGGGGAAATTGTGGCAGTTTTTGATGCTGATGCTCAAGTGTCACCAGACTTATTACTGCGTGTCATACCTTTGTTTCAACGAGAAAATCTAGGTGCGGTACAAGTGCGAAAAGTTATCGCTAATGCCGCAGAGAATTTCTGGACAAAAGGTCAGGCGGCAGAAATGGCACTCGATGCTCATATGCAGCAGCAAAGAATTGCTACAGGTGGTATCGGTGAACTGCGGGGAAACGGTCAATTTGTTCGGAGAGAAGCCCTACTTAGTTGTGGTGGCTGGAATGAGGAAACAATTACCGATGACCTAGATCTGACGTTTCGCTTGCATCTGGATAACTGGGACATTGAGTGCGTGTTCAACTCAACGGTAGAGGAAGAGGGTGTCACAAGTGCTGTTGCACTTTGGCATCAACGCAATCGTTGGGCAGAAGGTGGGTACCAGCGGTATTTGGATTACTGGGATCTGATTCTTAAAAACCGTATGGGCACCCGCAAAACCTGGGATTTACTTATGTACATGATTTTGCAGTACATACTACCTACTGCAGCAGTGCCAGATTTATTAATGGCAATAGCACGACATCGTCCACCAATTTTGAGCCCCGTAACAGGCTTAACAGTGACGATGTCTATCACGGGAATGTTTGCTGGTCTAAGGCACATACGTCGAGAAAAGGAATTTAAAATTTCTACAACTCTTCTACTGTTGCTTCAGACCTTGCGCGGTACACTATATATGTTTCATTGGATAGTGGTCATGAGTAGCACCACTGCCCGTATGTCAGTACGACCAAAACGCCTGAAATGGGTGAAAACTATACACCAAGGCAAGAGTTAGCTGTAGAGACGCGCCATGGCGCGTCTGTACGTGACTAACCCCTAACAACTCCCTACAATTCTTCATCTGCTTCTGTTTCCTCATCCCAATTAGATGAAATTTCAGATGCGTTTAATTCAGTATCATCCGTTAATCGAATAACTTCTCCATCAAAAAATTGCGCTAGACGTTGAGCTGCAATAGCCCCCTCATCTGTTTCCCAAGTCACTGCTGGAACTGGGGGTTTAGCAGGAGGAGAACTTTGAAATGCTTTTGCATTCGCCACCGATTCCATTTTTGGAGTCGGTGTTCTGTTATTTGGTGTTTTGTTGTGTTGAACGGCTTCAGAAACTGGTGCAGCAGGTGCATTTTTTGCACTGGGTGGAGGATTAGGAGGCGGTTCCTGGTTGACTGGAGGCTGAGGCGCTACTGTCGGTTTTTTTTGAGAAGAAGGAGTTTGAAAGGGAGTGGAATTTGAGGTTGTTGCTAATTCCAGGTTCACCTTGATATCAGTCTTAAAAGTTGCTTTAAAGGCTGCTACAATTTTGGGTTGGTCTTCCTGTGCTTTTTTATACCAGGCTTGTTTGATAGCAATACGAGCTACAACACCATCAAATTCAATGAGATAGCACATTTGACGCAACATCTCTCGCCTTGCAATAGGCTGAAGATTTGCAAGAACTTGCTCCCAAACTTGAGTTAGATCGTATCTTGTCTCCCCAGGAACTTTTGTTTGAGATTCTGCTTGAGATTCTGTTTGAGATTCTGTGGGAGAGGGAGGGGAGTGAGGGTGTGAGGGAGGGTGTGAGGGGCATCGGGTAGCAGCACAACCAAAACCATCACGACATTTAATCAAGATGGAACCAGAGTTATCGATACAACTGCGTTTACCAATGTTGATGTCAATAGGGGTGAAATCAAGGAAATCACCTTTAAAGTGACTGACCTTGAAAGCGACAAATTACAGCTATCTCTGGGACTGGAAAGAAATGCAGGTGAGGGAATTCCTGACTATATTACCTACAAAGATAATGGTGATGGTACTCTCACATTACTTGTAGCACCTGGTGTTAACGCCAGCGCTAATAACTATACCTTCAAACTAGTTGCAACCGAAGTTCGCAGCGATGGCAATACTGCGCTGAAGAATGAACTGACATTTAATGTCAATATTATTGCTCCAAATAGCGCACCCAAGATTGGTTATATCGGAGATAAAGTTGCAGTCCTCGGTGAGACACTAGATTTAATTATTAACACAACTGACCGCGACTCTGATGCTCTTACCTACTCGTTTACGGGTTTACCATCTGGTGTTGCTTTTGTTGCTCCAACTGGTATCTACGGTCAAGCAAGATTAACTTGGGTGCCAACAATCAATGATGTTGGTAAAATTATCCCCGTGACTATTACCGTCAGTGATAGCGGTAATAATGGCAAAGGTGATGTACTCAGCGATACACAGACCTTGAATGTTGTGGTTCGTGCTAGCAATACTGCACCTGTATGGTCAACAATTGCTCCACAAACTGTTAACGAAAACAGCACTCTGAATCTGCAACTAGCAGCAAATGACACTGAGGTCGATAAATTAACTTACGATGTGCGTAATCTTCCTGTTGGTGCAGTCTTTAATCGAGAAACTGGTTTGCTGGCTTGGACTCCCGATTATACAAGCGCAGGAACCTACAACATCTCTGTCATTGCATCTGATGGTAATAAGTCTGCAACAGGAGCGCTCGCCATCACGGTTAATAATACAAACCAAGTCCCAATATTTACACCGCTTGCTGTTCAGTATGGCCAAGAGAACGAGAGGGTAACATTCAAGTTGGTTGCTGACGACGCAGATGGTGCCAGTGTGGAATATACTGCAGTTGGTACGCTGCCACAAGGGGCGATTTTAGATAGCCGCACGGGTGAATTTAGTTGGAAACCTAACTATGAACAAGCGGGTGAGCACATCCTCAAGTTCCTTGCTAAAGACCCCGGTGGTGCAACGACTACACTTGATGTTGTGGTGAGTATTGCTAACGTGAATCGGGTGCCAAGACTGACAATATCTGATAGAGCAGTCGTATTGGGCAATAAGTTGGAATTCAAACTCGATGGTAGCGACCTGGATGCTTCTACGACGCTGAAGTACAGTGCTATCAACTTACCCTCAGGTGCGACACTTGATGCTGCCACCGGACAATTTAGCTGGCAACCAAACCCAGGACAAGTTGGTAATTATACTGTCACGTTCCAGGTATCAGATGGGGATTTGACTGCAACCCAGAATGTTTTAATCAAAGTGGCATTGACCTCCGTTCTGCCAACAGTCACCTTAGATTTAACACCTAGTTTCCCGGCGGTACCAGGACAAAAAGTTGTCATACAATCGGCGGCGGCTTCGGGAGCAACCATCACCTCACTCACAGCTAAAGTTGCCGGTCAAGTCGTCCCCATCGATACATTTGGTAGGTTTGAATTTACACCAACTGCACCAGGTAAGGTGGTCGTAGAAGCAATTGCTGTGGATGCGGATGGTCGCATTGGTACCACTAGCAAGGTTGTTCAGATACGCGATGTGAATGATGATGCGGCACCCAGAGTTAGCTTTGTCCCTGGGTTGGAGAATAGTAAGGTAACGAGCATTACTAGTATTACTGGGGAAATCTCTGATACCAACTTGGATGAGTGGGTATTGGAAATCGCTGAATTGAATAGCAATGAGTTTAGTGCGATCGCAAGCGGGACTCAATCTCAGTCTGGTGTCTTGTCTGAATTTGACCCTGGTGAGTATGTCAATGGTTTCTATCAACTGCGATTAAGGGCGACGGATATCAGTGGTAGAGCAAGCACGACGACTTCAAATATCGAAGTATCAACTGCAACCAAGAATGCTTATATCCGCCAGGAAACTGACCTAACAACGACAATCGGTGGCACCACACTCAACATCATACGCACCTACAACTCGTTATTAAATGATGAAACTCTTACCTTTGGTGATGGTTGGAGTTTGGCTAACGTTGATGCAGATATCCAAACAAACGTTGGTCATTGGTCATTTGTCATTGGTCATTTGTCATTGGTCATTTGTCATTTGTCATTTGTCATTGGTTATTCGTAGGGTGGGCATTGCCCACCTTCTATAAACTTGTGATTGCAGTAGTAGGGTGAGAATTGCCCACTTTCTATGTTCTAGTTTTAAATTCAGGAATCAAGAAGTTGAGCATTGCCCACCTTCTATAAACTTGTGATTGCAGTAGTAGGGTGAGAATTGCCCACCTTCTATGTTCTAGTTTTAAATTCAGGAACCAAGAAGTTGAGCCAAAGTCTTCTTGATGAAGGAGCATTGAGACTATTAACTTTAGACTATTAACAAATGACCAATGACTTACTCAAACAATCAGGTTTAACCGTGTGGGGAGGTGTCATCTGGCTTTCAAACGCCATCGCACTTGCAGCGCTAATTGTGCGCCATCGTTACCAATTTTTATTGATTATCAATATTTTAGGGTTAGTAGTTGGTAGGAGAACCACTAACCACTAACCACTATCCACTAACAACTCAAAATTTGATGAATTTCATTTAATAATTCTTCCATTGATATAGAGCGAGGTAAAGTCCGGAAAGCAACTGTACCTAAAACAGACTCTATTGATTCTAGTTGTTTGTCTGTTTCCTTATGAAAAATGGAAGGTGGCGCGTTGTCAAATTCAGTTAAATTTAGCCGTTGATCGAGAACCAAAACTGGTGGTAAATCGAAAGGCAACTGTCCTAAAGCTTTTAGCGCTGAATAAACCTCTTTTTGAAGCATGGAATTCCCCAGACAGATAAGTAGCAAATCAACACTTTGGTGACGAATTTGCTGTAACAGTTCTGCCCAAGACCGACTCATGGACGATTTAAAACCAGCTGTTTGCAAGTACTGAATTAAAGCTTGGAACCACTCAGAACCACGGCAAAGGGTTAAGGGTTGTAACCCTTGTAAAGAACACGACACATTGTCTCCAATTCTGCTACTCAACGCAATTGTCTTTTCTAACTGGTAATCTTTCTGCTGATGTCTTGCCTCTGGTAAGTCTGGAAGTATTGCCAAATCTAGTACTAAAATGCTTGGTGGACAGCAGACACCAGATGCAATTTGCAAGACTGACAATAAAGTATCCGTTTTTCCGCGAGTGTTTTGCTTTTCTGTCCCTAATGGTGTTAAACAAGGAAATACAGATAACCCAGCCACTTGAGAAGCCGCTTGGGTTGTTGCGACATTACAAGTGACAAGAGGTAGTGTTGCTAACCGGGGGTGGTGGTTAAGTTGTTGTAGGAAAGTTTCTGCCTCTGGCATTTCTGCATCCAGAAGAATCACATCAAAATGCCAAACACGAGAAAGCAGTTCGGCTTGATCCAAATCATCCACTTCTATAACTCGATGCTGTTGCAGCAACGGGTATGAATCTAGGGAATGACTTTCAGGATTGACTAACCTTAAAATTCGCAGTGGTGCGTTACTTTTGGAAGTTTCTGCATCATCTGACTTTTGCTTTTTTTCTTCTGGTGTAACACACAAGTTTTCTATTAGTGGTGTTAAAATCTGATGCTGCACTGGTAAGCTTAAAAAACCATCTGCTCGGTTAGCAAATGCTTGCTCTTTTTCTGCTCCTGTCGCTGTGACAATGACAGGAATATGGCGAGTCGCAACATCGGATTTCAGCAAAGTGAGTACATCCCAACCTGATAGCAATGGGAGTAGCGGATTGAGGAAGATCGCTTTCGGTTGCAAACGACGAGCTTTTTCTACTGCTTCGCACCCCGAACGAGCAATCACAACGCGATAACCCAAACCAGCCAGTTGTTGGGTCAAATCTTCTATATACCGTGCTACAGCTTCAACAACCAACACAAGTGATTTGGGAGTGGGGGCGAGTGGTCCCCTCTGTGGTGGGGAGAGGTGGGGGAGTGGGGGAATGAGGGACTGAGAAACTGAGGGACTACGGTTCGTATGTGGAGAACTTTTTTGCTCCCCTCCTCTTCCTATTCCCCCCTCGCCGCCTCTGACGTTAGGGGGACTGGGTGGGAGAAGTAGTGTAAACTGGCTTCCTTTGCCCTCACGAGACAAAAAACTCACATCTCCACCATGAAGGCGTGCCAATGCTCTAGTCAAGACGAGTCCCAATCCCGTTCCTTCATATTGGCGGGTGAGGGGATTTTCCAGTTGTTGAAATTTTTGAAAGATAAGATGTTGTTGGTGTTCGGGTATACCAATGCCTGTATCCCAAACTGTAA
>NZ_BAAFZH010000026.1:0-22523 GCF_054684315.1 Scytonema sp. NUACC21
GCATATCACCGTACTCAATGCCGTTGTGTACCATCTTCACGTAGTGACCGGAACCACCGGGACCAACGTAGGTTACGCAAGCACCGTCATCGACTTGGGCAGCAATTTTGGTGAAAATGGGCTCCAAATACTGGTAGGAGCTTTGTGTACCTCCTGGCATGAGTGAAGGACCGTTGAGCGCCCCTTCTTCACCACCACTAACACCCATACCAATGAACCGAAATCCAGCCGGTTCCAATTCTTGGGTGCGGCGATCCGTATCTTCAAACCAAGAGTTACCACCGTCGATAATAATGTCGCCTTCGTCTAGCAATGGTCTTAGCTGGTTAATCACTGCATCTACAGGCTTACCAGCTTGAACCATAATCAAAATTCGTCTGGGACGTTCCAAGGCGGCTACGAACTCTTCTAGAGTAAACGCGGCTTTGACGTTTCTTCCGTTAGCACGTTCCGCCATGAATTTATCGGTCTTGTCGCGCGAGCGGTTGTAAACTGCGATTGGAAAGCCGTTTCGCTCAACGTTTAGAGCGATGTTCTCTCCCATAACGGCTAGACCAATCACACCAAAGCTTTGCTGTGTCATAAATTTTTTTGGCTAACTCTTGCAGATTCTCTTTATCTTTAGGTTAGTCCGAGATTTTCGCTTCTCTCCTAAAGAAGACATTAAGACTTTACAAACAGGGTACAACTACTAGAGGTATACAGATAATTAATTTTGATTTGTATCTACATCCACAATTCCCTTGCAAAGTTTGCAAAATTGAAATAATGAGTTAAAGAATTGGGAACTAGAGACCGAGTACTGAGGTAGCTTAATTCTTGGCGAACGGGCGATCGCTAGTTCCCAATCCTAGTCAAACGACATACAAAGGAGTAACCACAAGATGCTGGCAAACGTCCTAGCGTTGACAGTCGGTCTGGGCAGTATAGCGCTTTACTTAGCAGCTTTCTTTTTTCCAGAAATCCACCGCAAGAATGATTTTATTTGGAGTGGAGTGGGGCTGTTCTATGCCTTAGTTTTATGGATATTTGCACCACGCATTACTGGTGGTCTTTTGCTGGGTCATGTGGCTAGTGTCGCTCTTTTAGGGTGGTTTGGCTGGCAAACAATCTCATTACGCCGCCAGCTAACACCAACAGCGCAACAAACCCAAGTACCGAGTGCTGACGAGGTCAAATCCAATCTTCAGCAGCAAGTTTCTCAGTTCTCACTTCAAGAACGACTCGCCCCGTTGCAACAGTGGTTTAGCCGCACCTTCTCTCGTCCAAAAGATAAGGTGCAACATACTGGTGCAACAAAGACACCAGAACAGCCTAAAGCTGCAGTGTCTCCTACAGCAACACCAACAGTTGAGATTCTTGACCAACGTACTTCGACACCGGCACAGCCCACAGCTGACACTGAAGCCCCAACCCCAACATCAGGACAACCAGCAGATGTCGCCACTGTTGGGTCGGAAGCCAAAACCAAGCTTGTTACAGAACCAATTCCACCCAATCCCCCATCTCCCGAATTGGTAGAAGCAGCTCAACAGAGCGCTGAGGAACAAACACCTCCTCTTCCTGTGGTGGAAGTTGCTCCCGACGCTGAACTTGCTCCTCCTGCTGAAGCACCAGCCGAACAAGTTCCGCCAAATCCTCCAACTCAGGGTTCTTAGTTGTAAGGGCGCAAGGCATTGCGCCCCTACCGATGTACTTCATTTACCTGAAAATGCTTCTGTTAGAGGTAAAGATTACCTAATCAATGAACCGCGAAGACGCGAAGGACCCTAAGAAAAAGACAATGTTTTACCAGAAAGGGTTCGCTTACGCGATCTGCGCTGCAGGCAGGAGCAAAGCTATCGCATTAAGTTGAACACCTGAGAGATTCTCGCTGATAATAGTGAGAATACCACTCCATTTAATTTATATCTAGATATTTAGCGCTGTGACAGAAACTGGAAGCTACAAAGACACCGTAAACTTACCCAAGACAAACTTTGATATGCGGGCAAACGCTACTAAGCGCGAACCCGAAATCCAAAAGTTTTGGGAAGAGAATAAAATTTATGAACGCCTGTCAGAGGAAAACCCAGGCGATGTATTTATATTGCATGATGGACCACCTTATGCTAACGGTTCCCTGCATATTGGTCACGCTTTAAATAAAATTCTTAAAGACATTATTAATCGCTACCAACTGCTGCGGGGTCGTAAAGCTCGCTATGTACCCGGTTGGGACTGTCACGGCTTGCGCTCCCAATGAAGTAGAAAGTAAAGTCTAGACTTGTCTAGGTTTTATATAGCAGATGAGAAATTGGGTGATGGTGGGCAATGCCCACCCTACGACGTGAAATATTATTCTCCAGTAATTGAGAGTTCATCAACCCAAATTCTGGGACAAACGCCGCCTGGAGTTAGCTCTACCTCTTTCTCCACAAAAATAATGGACTTGAGAAGTTCTAGGAAATCACCAGCAACAGTGGCGGACTCAATGCTAATCTTCTCGCCTTTGTTTACCAACCAACCATCAAATGGCAGGGAAAAGGAACCTTGTAAGGCTTTCACTCCTGCGTGCAGTGCTTGTAAATCATCGATAAAAATCACATTTTCTGCAGTTTCCAAGTTCAATTCTTGTTCGCCTGGGGCAGCTGCAAAGACGTGATAAAAATTGGGGCTGACGGTGACTTTTGCACCAATATTGGCATGACCTGTCGGGCTTGCATTCATCCTTTTTGCAGTTCCTGCACTGTGGAGAAAGTTTGTTAAAACGCCATTTTCAATCAGGGCAATTCGGCGTGTGGGAGTTCCTTCTCCATCGAAAGCTTCTGCACCAATGTTCGCTGGATGCAGTGCATCATCAACTACTGAAAGTAAGGGTGAAGCAATTGTCTTTCCTAAATCATCTGGAGTAGATAAGCTTTGCTTGTCCAAAATACTTTGAGCGTTAAATATATTGGAAAAAGCACCAAGCAAACTTAAGAAAGCATCTGGTGAGAAAACAACTCGATATTTACCGGACTTGATTTTTTCATAGTTCAAGTGGCTAATAGTTTTCTCTGCTGTTTCTTTGATGCAACCATTAATGTCTAAATTATCTAGACTTTGGCTAATTCTAAAAGCACCAGCACTGCGGGGTTTTCTGCCCTCTTCCTCGGTTTTGCTGTAAAGATAAACTGATGCCAATGAGTGGGATTCTGTTCTCATCGCACCATCGCTGTTGAGATAGAACCTGTCAATATCTCTTTGCGCCAAACTGTTGTATGGCACTCCTTTAATTGCTGGATGAGCGCTCAATAGTTCTTTCTCAGCTACTAGTAAGCTTTCTATCAATTGAGAAACAGGTACTTGGGGTGCTTTTTCGTGAGAGGTTTGGTCGATGGGAACTGTAGCCTCTGGGCTAAAATCGGGTACATTTTCTTTGACACCAAAGAAACTTGCTTCATATGCGGTTTTCAAAGCTAACTCAAGCCCTTTGGGGTCTACATCTGTTGTGGTGGTGACACCCATTGTGTTGTCTTCATTCCAAACACGCACGGTGACACCAGAAAGATTTGAGGCTTTTACTTGCTTGGGTTCACCCCGATCCACTTGTACGCTGGTCTGGTCTGCACTTGAACCATAGATATCAAATTTTTTGATGCCAAGCTTCTGTGCATTATCCTTGGCGTAGGTTGCAATTTCACTAATATTGGGCATAGTCTGGAAATTTTAAAACGGTTACTTGGTTGGTGGTTAGTGGTTAGTAGTTGGTGGTTAGTAGTTAGTGGTTAGTGGCTAATGACTAATTGTTTCTTACTCCACTATTAGCCATCAGCCATTAGCCATTAGCCATTAACCATTAGCAATTAACGTCCGCCTACGGTTATTGAATCAACCTTAATGTGAGGTTGTCCTACGGTAGTGTAGATACTGCCACTGACAGAACCACAAAAACCGGGTGCTAGGGACAAATCTTGAGAACACATGGAAATCTTATTCATAATTTCCTTGGCTTCACCAATCAAGATAGCTCCTTTCAGGGGCTTGGTGATTTTGCCATTTTCTATTAAATATGCTTCGTCTACACCAAAGTTAAATTGACCTGTAGCACCAACGCTACCGCCACCCATCTTCTTACAGTAAATACCTTTGTCAACGGAATTAAACAAATCATCAACACTGTATTCACCCGTCGCAATATAGGTATTACGCATCCGGCTAGCCGCTGCATAGGTGAAGTTTTGACGGCGACCACTGCCTGTTCTGGGATGTCCGGTGCGCCAAGAACCTGCGCGATCCGACAAGAAATTCTTCAAAACGCCTTTTTCAATTAAGAGAGTTCTTTGGGCTGGCATACCTTCGTCGTCCATGTCAATGGTGCCAAAAGCATTGTCTGTCCGCCCTTCATCCCAAGCAGTTAGGCTTTCATGAGCGATTTTTTCACCTTTTTTATCAGCAAAGGGAGTGGTGTTGCGTTCGATTTGAGTGGTTTCCAGCAGGTGTCCGCAGGCCACGGTGAGAAAATGCCATACAACGACATCCAGCCGTGGAAATATCACAAGCTTCATGAAGTTTTTGGTAACAATGGCTGGGGAGTGAAAGTAGCTACCGAGTCAGAGTTAGAATCAGCACTGCAACAAGCAGAACAAAATCGGGATAAGCTTGCCTTCATTGAAGTGGTGATGGATAAAATGGACTCTCCAGAAATTCTCTTGAAAATGTTGCACAAATAGTTGCCGTATTGGATACTTGATGCAATTTCCCTAAAAATTGCTGTAGTATCCATAGAACATATGTATAAAGTTCATCAGAAACAAACTGCGTCTATGTTAACGCGTGATGGCGTGCGACTCGACGCAGATATCTATTGTCCTGATGCAGAGGGAGAATTTCCCGTATTATTGATGCGACAACCTTATGGAAGAGCGATCGCATCCACTGTTGTTTACGCCCATCCGACTTGGTATGCTGCCCACGGTTATATTGTCGTCATTCAAGATGTCAGGGGACGGGGAACCTCAGAAGGAGAATTCAAGCTTTTTGCCCGTGAAATTGAGGATGGAGAAGACGCGGTAAACTGGGCGGCGAAACTCCCTGGTAGTACGGGTGAGGTGGGAATGTACGGTTTTTCCTACCAAGGAATGACTCAACTCTACGCAGCTGCTACCAAACCGCTAGCGTTAAAAACAATTTGCCCTGCAATGATTGGTTACGATTTGTATGCAGATTGGGCTTATGAAGGAGGGGCATTTTGTTTGCAAAGCAATCTAGCCTGGGCAATTCAATTGGCGACAGAAACAGCCCGTTTGCGAAAGGATGAACAAGCTTACCATGCCTTGTTTGCCGCTTATCGCAATCTGCCTTTGCACGATAGAATTCCCAATCATCCTGAAGTTTTGCACAATTGTGCCCCAGACTCGTTTTATCACGAGTGGTTGGCACATTCCCAACCTGATGAATACTGGGAACAGCTTTCCCCCAAAACACACCTCCAAAACGTTGACTTGCCCATGTTCCATATTGGAGGGTGGTTTGATACTTACCTGCGCGGTACGATGAATTTATATAAGGATATGGCAGCGCGGAGTCAGTACCGCCAACAACTGTTAGTGGGTCCTTGGGCGCATTTGCCCTGGGGTCGTAAAGTTGGTGCCGTTGATTTTGGTATTGATGCAGCAAGCCCTGTAGATGAAATGCAAGTCCGGTGGTTTGACCAATTTCTCAAAGGTATAGATACGGGATTGCTGGAGCAACCCCCTGTTTGCCTGTTTGAGATGGGTAGCGATCGCTGGCGCAAGTTTGACACTTTTCCCAACGAATACCATAAAACTTACTTTTTGTCAAGTCAAGGACTCAGTAGCATCCGAGAAGATTCCGGAACAATGAGCGATGGACAATTAGCAGTTAGCAATACTGACGTTCTAGTTCATGACCCTTGGCGACCGGTTCCCTCGTTAGGTGGTCATGCAGCAATTCCTGGAGGTTCCTTTGAGCGATCGCACATTGATTGCCGTTCAGATGTTCTCACTTATACCAGCGAACCCTTGGTAGAAGATTTGTATTTAATAGGTGATGTCATTGTTGAAATTTGGTGTATCTCAGATAAATCCAGTTACGATTTATGTGCTGTACTCTCGGAAGTTTATCCTGACGGACGTGTTTATAATGTGACTCAAGGCTATCTGCGTTGTGAAAGTGAAAGCAACCTTATCAAAAGAACAATTCAATTGCAGACAACCTGTGTCAGAATTGCCAAAGGTCATGCCTTCCGCTTGAGTTTGAGTGCGGCGTGTTTCCCGGCATACTCTATGAATCCAGGGAATGGTTCAACATTGGGTAGAGATGCTGAAATTATTACATTGACCATCGGTTGTGGAGGAAAGACTGGGTCGCAAATTTTACTGCCACTGAACCGACTAAGCAGATAAACGGAAATAAGAGCTTATTTATAAAGTAAATTTAAAGATGGTTAGTCAGGTGAAATAGCCCGTTGTTCATCTCTAAGAATTCTGTCCTCTATTGCTCTGGTTCGTCTTGCGACTCCCTAAAAAGGTCAAAAAAATGCGAATTCAACCCAAATCTCTAGGCTTTACGATCCTGCTAGGGGCGCTTTCTGCACTCCCGCCCTTGTCAATCGATATGGGGCTACCTGCATTCCCGACGATCGGTCGGGCGCTGAGAACGCCACCAGGCGCAGTGGGACTAACACTTAGTTTGTTTATGCTTGGTTTTGCGATCGCCCAGCTCGGTTGCCGTCATCGAAAATGCCGACTTGGACGCCGCGCCCTGTGTACTCCGGCCAAACCGCTGTTGCATCAATACCGATGCTCTAGCTGTTAGATTTGCTGGATGAGTTCAAGGATTACTTAATAATCATTATTCCCGTCTTTGAAGTAAACTCTTTTTTTGCTAAGTACTGATGAAACATAAGTAAAAGCCGTGAAACGCGGTGTTTCACGGCTGTTTATGTGGTGTGAGGAGCTTAACTAAATATCATAATAATCGCTACTTACCAGTAAAACTACGCTTGTAACAATTTTGGTAACGAAAATTTTTATTGGGTATTTACGTAATTGTGGTTCCTTGAGTAGGGTTTCTAACGCTTCTGCTTCTTCCTCTGCATTCTCTGCGCCCGGTGTGGTTTGTAAAATAAAAAACCGTGGCAGCTGATAACAGCCCACGGCTTCAGTACGGTGTGAGGAGACTTAACTAGATATCATCATAAACTTATGGGGGTATTGGCAGAGGGTTCGTAACAATTTTGGTAACGAAGAAATTTTTTCTTGGTGGTTACAACGGCATGAGTTACACCAGCGCACCGCTGCAACTGGAACCACAGCCTGCTGTACAGCCGTAGCAATAAGCAGCAGTTTCTACTTCATCAATCAAATCTAAACTACCCGCTTCTAGTAATTTGGCAACTGTCAGGTTCTCGCTATCACGGCTTTTGGCTGGCAAATTCATCATCTGATTGAAGTCGCAATCATAGACATTACCGAGGTAATCAATGGAAAGTTCATCTCGGCACATCAGATTTTCTATTGTACCAGAATTGAAATTTGATTCTAGAAACTGTAGATAGGGAGCATAGAGTTTTTTCCGTTCTAGGTATAGTTTTGTTCTACCGACTGGTATGTTGGTAATGGTGAATAGGTTGTTAAAAACAATATCAAAATTTTCCTGTAGAAACTCTTTGTAACTTGTTTCTAGTTTCGCTTGGTCTGGCGTGAGGGAAAATTTCTCAGTTGCAGGTAGTTGCGGATTAAATACCAAGTCTAAAATAAGATCGGGCTCTTTGCCATAGCCCTGTTGATTCAGCCATTGCAATGCTTTGATTGAGCGATCGTACACACCTGTACCGCGCATTTTATCTACGTTGTCTTCTAGGTAACAAGGCAAAGAAGCTACAACTCGAACTTTGTGTTGGGCAAAGAATTCTGGTAAGTCTCCAAACCCATCTTCAAAGTAAACGGTCAAGTTAGACCGGACAATCACTTGCTTGCTATTTGTTCTTGCTGCTTCTACGAGTGGCTTAAATCCATAATTCATTTCTGGTGCGCCACCAGTCAAGTCAACAATCTGAATTTGAGGAAATCGTTGCAGGATCTCAATCAACTGTTGGCAAATTTCTGGGGAAAGTTCTTCTGTGCGTTTCGGTCCTGCTTCTACATGGCAATGGGTACAAGCTAGGTTGCAGCGTTTTCCCAAATTAATTTGTAATACAGAGATGCCTTTTTTTTTAAGAGGTGAACCGAGTTTTTGTTTGAATGGAGCCGCTGTTTGAATCATTATCTTTTTTACTAGAGAATTAGAACTAATTGGAGTGGGATGCTAGGTCTAATAGCAATTTGAAAAAAGAATGCAACACATGGATAATACCCCTCCCCAACCCTCCCCTTATAAAGGGGAGGGCACTGGATATGCGATATTCCCCCCTTTATAAGGGGGGATTAAGGGGGGTAAGAAGTGAAATCAACCTAACAACAACCACCGCCGTTATAGTGCCAGGTAGAATCAGTGATCGTTACCTTATTAGGCATTAAAACGGCTAGTTTTGCAGCAGTTTTATCACATACTGATGCGGGAATTCCTCGCTGAAGAATATGACCTTGTCCATCATCAAAAAAGGTTTCTCCTCCAACATAAATGGCTGTTTTTCCTGTAAAAATACAAGCACCATCTTCAGGAATGATGACTTTGAAAGCGACAGAATCCAAACTTTCTAGGAGTAGATTTTCTTCCAGTTGGTAAGTGTGAGAATCTAGCAACCGATAAGGACGACGGGCGCGAATTTCTACTTGCCCAAAGCCTACTTTGACAATGTGTTGAATATATTCATCATAGGTCAGCGCCCCTGATAAACACATTGCTCGCAAACGCTCATCTTTTTGCAAGTGTTGGGGAATGGGACGAGTGGCAATAGGATCGCTCATCTGTAACCTTCCGCCCGGTTTCAACACCCGATAAGCTTCTTGCAAAGCACGAGTTAAATCGAGAGAAAAACTACCTGAATACATGGTGCCAACGGCTTTTATATTCTTAAACACACTCCCTTTAACTTCCAATGGCAAAGTCAATCGTCGCGTCTTACCGTTGCCAGAGAATTACTCTACTCAAAACAACCTTTATGTGGCTCCTAAAACAGAGCTACAGCAGACCATTGCTGATACGTGGCAAACAGTACTAGGTATCGAGAAAGTTAGTATTAACGATAACTTCTTCGATCTTGGCGGACATTCTTTGTTGATTTCTCAAGTAAACGCCCAATTACGAGAAAAATTGCAACGTGATATCTCAGTAGTAGAAATGTTTCAATATCCTAGTATTAGTTCGTTGGCAGAACATCTTAGTAAAGAACAGCAAGAACAACATTCTTTTAAAGAGATTCGCACCCGTTCTAAAAAACAGAAATTGGCTTTAAATCGACAAAATAAAGCTTATAACCCCCGTCATAATTATTAATTGTAGTTTTGGCTAATAATTTGAAATGCTTGGCTGCGGGAGTTGTCTGTTTACCTTACCTCATAATGGCACAACCGGACAATACACAACTCCCAATTTCAAGATTGACTGGGTTAAAATCCATGTAAATAAACTAGAGAAAGATCTATTAAAAAATTATGCACATAGCAAAGTTAGATACAATTATTCAATCATTATTTTTTTTAATTCTAATTAGTATTGGGTTAATAGTAGGGATAATAGCATCGATTTTAATAATACTAATGAGTATATTTTTTCTGAAAAGAATCTGGTTTAGAAACAGACGTAAGTTAGTATGGAAACCAATTTCTTATATTGAGCGTCGTAGCAATCTCTCATACAATGAATTTGTTCAAGAGTATGCATCTGTTGGCAAGCCAGTCATCATTACTGATGTAGTTAAAAATTGGCCTGCTTTAGTAAAGTGGAATTTAGATTTCTTTAGAGCAGAATACGGTATAGTAAAGACCGATGGTGTGAGAGATAAAAATAATGGAACTAACATATCAATGACTATTGCAGATTACATAGATTATCTCGAGGCAGGTGATACAGATAAATCACTATACCTGTTCGACTTTCATATGTTTGAGCATCCAGAGCTTTACAAAGATTTCACAGTTCCAGAATACTGCAATAATTTATTAGAGAATTTGCCAGAAAAACTGTTTAACCAATACGGTTTTCAACAATATATTTATCTCATTATAGGTCGTAAAGAGTCATCAATAGGTCTTCACATTGATTCGTTTTGTACGCAAGGGTGGTTAGCAGCCATTTATGGACGGAAGAAATTCATCTTAATACCACCCGATCAAGAAAAATTTGTATATGACGGAAAAGTTAATGCTTTCAACCCAGATTTAGAAAAACATCCATTGTATGCCAATGCAACACCAGTAGAATTTATCCTAAACCCAGGAGAAATCCTCTATATTCCGTCTATGTGGTGGCATCAGGCAGAAAACCTTGATACTACTATCGCCTTGGGTTTCAATACAGTCAATGAGTGGAACTTAGAGATGGTGTTAAACGCGGCAAGTCAGGCAAATCCAATAATAGGTAATCTTTTAGGATTGTTGTTGGAATTTTCTTGGCTGGGTAAAGTTGTCTTGACTAGCCGTTTACTCTAAAAAAATATTGAATTAATTAGGTAAGATAGAAATCATCATGAGCAATATAGAAGTATATGATTCTGCACAATCAATTGCAATTATTGGTATGTCAGGATGTTTTCCTGGTGCTAAAAATATTGAAAAGTTTTGGGAAAATTTAAGCTCTGGAATAGAATCAATATCTACTTTTACAGATGCAGAATTAATTGCCTCTGGAATTGAACCAGAATTACTTAGTAATCCTCAATATGTGAAAAGCATTGCTGTGTTAGAAAATGTAGATTTATTTGATGCTTCATTCTTTGCCTTTAATCCTAAGGAAGCAGAAATCACAGACCCACAGCACCGTGTATTCTTAGAATGTGCATGGGAAGCATTGGAAAATGCCGGCTATGACTGCCAACACTGCGAAAGTCGAATTGGAGTTTATGCAGGTGCTGGTTCAAATAATTATTTATCATTTGATTTGAGTAGCGATCGCGCTGGATTGGCTAGTATCTTCCAAAAAGGAATTGGTAACGACAAAGATTTCCTAGCGACTCGTGTTTCCTATAAATTGAATCTGACTGGTCCCAGTCTGACGGTACAAACCGCTTGTTCTACTTCCTTAGTCGCAGTTTCTCTAGCTTGCCAAAGTCTACTTGGTATCACAATCCCCAAACAATTGAGGACTTGGTTGACTTTGTCGTTGCCCGTGCTTTGGATCAATTAGATATTGACTGTGTTCCAATTCAAAGGTGGCAAGGTCATTAAGAGTCAAAAGTCAAAAGTCAAAAGTCACAACTCAATAGGTGGTTCATCCTTTGCTTAAGACCAATGACCAATGACAAATGACAAATGACAAATGACAAATTTCTTATGGCAATCATTCGCTTAATTCTGTTGGTAGCTGTACTGGGAGGAATAACGCTGCTACTAGTACAAAACTGGTCGCCTGTTTTACCCCTTGTCTTTTTGGGTATGCGGACTCAACCCCTCCCTCTAGCAATTTGGATTTTGTTTAGCACTGTTGCTGGTGCATTCACAACGGTATTTGTAACCAGCTTGTTCGGCTTATCCAATTATTTTGGACAACAAAAGCGCCAAACACCTCCTATGGCATCTACAGAAGCACCACGTCGCAATCGTTCACGTTCTGAAGAACCACCATCCCGCCCTCAGAATCCCCCACCTTCTGGTAATCAAACAGAATATGAAAACAGTGATACTTCTGACGGTTGGGAAAGAGGTAGCAGACTTTATGATGATTGGGAATTTGACAATGAACCTGAGGAAACATCCACCTCCGATTCTCGAAAGACCCAGTTTCAAGATTCTGACACTTACGTTCGTTCCTCAGAACCCAAGGACAAACCCAAAACTGATTCGTCATACTCCTATAGCTACCGCGAACCCAAAAATTCCGGAGTAGGAAAAACAGAATCAGTTTACGATGCCGATTATCGCGTGATCGTACCTCCCTATCAACCACCATCGGCTGAAAAAGCCGAGGAGGATGATTGGGGATTTTTGGATGAAGACGATATTGAAGATGAGGGTAAGGGTTCTCGTCATTAAATAGAGATGCAACATACTACAT
This sequence comes from Scytonema sp. NUACC21, assembly GCF_054684315.1. Lineage (NCBI taxonomy): Bacteria > Bacillati > Cyanobacteriota > Cyanophyceae > Nostocales > Scytonemataceae > Scytonema > Scytonema sp. NUACC21. Next base: position 12,139 of record NZ_BAAFZH010000026.1, read on the forward strand.
CTCTACATAATATTACAACGCTCGCGGGACTCCTGCTTGACTTGTCCGGTCATAGCAGCCTCCTGCAAGGTCATGAAAGCATTAAAGTCTTCCAAATCGTACCGGGTCGTCAGCAGATGCCGCAGCTGATTTTCTGCCTCAACGGTGAGATAGCCAGTTGCTAAAGCTTTTTGTACAACGTCTCTAATCCGAGTCATGGGTGAAACCTCAAGTGACCACACATAAATCACATTTATAAATAAAATTTTTGTCAGATAAGATATGCAATGGTTTTGCGCTTCAAACCTTCGGTTAACAATGCTTTTGTGTATCGTTTTAAATTTTGTGTCATATTTTACACCTTGAACAAAAAACTAACTTTTTGATTGCAACTTGCGGCTAGTAATTGTTGGGGCATCAACAGCGTGTCGGTAGAAACACAGTATTGTAAAAATATATAATCGCCCCATTCACCGCGTGAATCACGCTCCCCCTATGTAGACCGATAAAGTCGGGATAAAGTTTCAATCAAGCTATATTAAATTTCTGTTAAGCCTAAAGATACCTAAGTGACAATTGCTAAGTCACCTAACACGCGTTATTAATTTCGTTATAAATTTACTTTTTATTTAATTTGACTTCATCCAAAAATAGGTATGATATTGAGACTTTGGTATTTAAAATAACGAGAATGACAACATCTAATTCAAACAGGGTCGAAGAGGAATTTATAGAAGCTAGAAATAGTTGGGAACTAGAAAAATTATACGTTGATTTAGGTTTGGTGAAAGGAAAATCTCTGACACCAGTGGAAAAGAAATTTCTCAGAGGTTTACTGTGTGGTTTTAGCCCTGCAGAGATTGCTATTACAGTCTATCAAAGTCGCAGTAGCAGTACTGTTAGGGTTTACTTGTCTAATGGATTATATAAATATATAGAAGAAATGTTGAGTAACCAAGCAGGATATTCAATTAAAGTAAAAATTGGAGTCGGGTGACTCAATTATTGGAAAAAGCTGGTTATAAAAAATTATGGTTTTCCGTCGATCGCACTAGCCCTCAACTTCAGATAAATACAATAACAACTAATTCTAGCTTGGGAAAATCAACACCAGTAGAAGATTGGGGCGAAGCTATTGATGTTAGTATTTTTTATGGCAGAGGGACAGAACTTTCTCAAGTTGAAGAATGGATTGTCAAAGAGCGTTGTCGTTTAATAGCAATTTTGGGTATGGGAGGAGTTGGAAAAACCGCTTTTTCCGTAAAGTTAGCAGAACAGGTAAGGGATAAGTTTGAATATGTGATTTGGCGATCGCTACACCTTACCCCTGCAGAAGTGACGCGAGTTGTATGAGTTGACGGATGAGGAATTGGAGGGGTTGACATCCTCCCACGGCTAAAAGCCTGTGGGATTCCCAGAATCACTTCTGAGATTTCCTCTTTCTACGAGTCGGCTTATCTTGAGGAGTTTCCTCACCCTTACGGGTTCGCCACTTGCTTCAACTCTGGAAACCAGAGCAACGCAGTGGCGAACCAAGACAGAGGTCGGTCTCTCCAGAGGCGATTAACGTTCCCGTGTGCCCCACGGTACGGGAGCCACTCCGTTGGGCGGCTCTGCCGACTTGAAGGATGTGGCGTAGTCCTATCTCAAGGATGTTGCGTGCGGCGTTATAATCTCTGTCTTGGACGTGTCCGCAATGAAGACAAATGTGCGTTCTAGTAGAAAGCGTTTTCTGAACCACTTTTCCACAATTAGAGCATTTTTGAGATGTGCCGTGTGGCGGTACAGGCACAGTGACCACACCAAATACTTTCCCAAAATACTCAACCCATTCACGGAACAATGTCCATGCAGCATCGCTGATACTTTTGGCAAGATGATGATTCTTTACCATGTTCCGAACCACCAAGTCTTCATAGGCTACCAAGTCGTGAGACAGGACTACGCACCTTGCAGCCTTAACCGCAAAGTCTTTACGTTGCCTACTTACCTTTAAATGCTTTCTTGCCAATTTATTTCTTGCCTTTGCACGATTTTTAGAACCTTTTTTGGTTCTAGATAATTGTCGTTGAAGGCGTTTTAGTTTTTTTTCTGACTTACGAAGATGACGTGGGTTTTCAACTGTCTGACCTTCACTGTCAGTGTAGAAATGAGTTAAACCCACATCCAAACCAATAGTTTTACCAGTTGGTGTACGTTTCTCCAAACGTAAGAAGTCGAGACAAAATTGTGCATAATAGCCATCTGCTCGACGTACAACCCGCACGCGCTTAATTTGTTTTAACTGATAGAAATGTAGGTCACGAGTGCCCCACATTTTAAATGTTCCCGCTTTAAAACCATCAGTAAATGTGATGTGTCTTCTATCTTCTGAAAGCTTCCAACCTGTCGTTTTGTACTCTACCGAGCCATGAGTCTGATGTTTTTTAAAGCGTGGATATCCTTTGAAGCCCGGTTTCTGACGAGTGCAGTTGTCATAGAACCGAGAAATTCCACTCCATGCACGTTCGCCACTAGCTTGCCTTGCCATTGAGTTTAACTTGAGAGCAAATTCAAACTTTTGAGCAAGAATTGCCGTGTATGCGCTAATTTCATTCTTTCCAACGCCACGATTATCCATCCAGTACCTGAGGCACGAGTTCCGGATAAATCGGGCTGTACGAATTGCTTCATCAAGCTTTTGATACTGCTCAATCTCACCTTCTAATTTGGCTTCAAATACCAGCATGGATAACCTCACCTCCTGAATGTAAATCTTACTATGCTTAGTATAGCATAAACTTTCTTTGGCAATCCCAATTCCAGATAAATCACACAAAGCACTTAAAAGTGCTACGCATTCATGAGCGAATAATGCGGGAGGCAACGAGCGAACCGCATTATTCGCGTCCCAAACGGCTAAAGCGCGTGGGCTTTCTGCTTTATTTGTTGTAATCATAAATAGGTCAACATAAAAAAACGTAAAACATACATAAAAACCCGATTGATGTCTATGACCCTTTCAATTACAACCGAACCTCTCCCATTACAAATTAATGCTGATGGCGTGGTACAAGTCAGCGGAACGCGAGTGACACTTGATACAGTTGTAGCTGCCTTCAATCAAGGGGCGACTGCTGAAGAAATCGTGTTTCAGTACCCGTCTTTGCAGCTAGCTGATGTTTACGCAGTCATTAGCTACTATTTACGACATCAGCAGGATGTTGAAGCGTACTTACAGCAAAGGCAACAACGCGCACATGAGATTCGCAAATTAAATGAGACGCAGTTTGCGCCTCAAGGTATACGGGATCGCTTGCTGTCTCGACGGCAGCAACAGTATGCTAATAGACCCCTCTAAAACAGGGAACGCGCATCGGTCGAACATGAATGTTTTTACTTCGTAAAAACATCCCTGTTCCCTGTTCAGAGTTCCCCGTTCCCTTCTTCGATAATGACAGTTTGGACATCTTTATCACCTTTTGCAGAACAGTTGATGATAACGCAAGGGCTATTATCTAATTGAGGACAGAGAATTTCTAAATAGGCGATCGCATGAGCTGTTTCTAAAGCTGGGATAATGCCTTCTAATTGCGAAAGTCCTGTGGAGTTAGCACAGATGAAATTGGACAATTTAGCAGCTTGTCGGGTGGCAATTCTCGGTGCTGGCAAAATGTCGCGATTGCTAGTACAACACTTGCTGTCTAAAGGCGCTGCAAAAATTTGTATTTTAAATCGCTCTCTGTCTCGAGCAGAGGAATTGGCAAAGCTGTTCCCCGAACAATCTATCAGAGCTTGCTTGCTTTCGGAAATGACAGCAGTGATTTCTGAGTGCGATTTGGTGTTTACAAGCACATCAGCCACAGAACCAATTCTTGACCGTGTTAAGTTAGAAATGGTTTTAGAACCAAATCGTTCTTTGATGCTGATTGATATCTCCGTGCCTCGTAATGTCCATGCAAATGTAAACGAACTGACAAACGTACAGGCGTTTAATGTGGATGATTTAAAGGCAGTCGTAGCACAAAACCAAGAAAGCCGTCGCAAGATGGCACAGGAAGCTGAAGTCTTGTTGGAACAAGAAGCAGAAGCTTTTGATGTTTGGTGGCGATCGCTCGAAACTGTAACGACAATCAGTTGTTTGCGGGATAAAGTCGAAGCTATCCGCGAACAAGAATTAGAGAAAGCTTTGTCGAGATTGGGTTCGGAATTCGCTGAGAAACATCAGGAAGTAATTGAAGCCCTCACACGAGGCATTGTTAACAAAATTTTACACGATCCAATGGTACAGTTGCGAGCTCAACAAGATGTTGAAGCAAGACGCCGGTGTATGCAAGCTTTGCAAATGCTGTTTAACTTGGATGTAGAAGAACAGTTTAGTTAAAAGTAAGGAATGCTGTTAGTAGTTGGTAGTTGGTAGTTGGTAGTTGATAGTTGGTAGTTGTCAAGTTTACAGATTCACTAACCATTAACCACTAACCATTAACCACTAACCACTAACCACTCGCAGTCCTTACTCAAATTCCATGAACAGAATTTTTCGACTGATTGTCTTGCTGTTGGGGTTGTGGCTGTGCTTTGATTTAGCATCCCATTTCACGGCAGAAACTCTGTGGTTTGGTGAAGTTGGATACCTCAGAGAATTTTTGTTACGTCTGGCTACACAATTGGGTTTGTGGGCGATCGCCGTCTTTACGTCGGTTAGTTTTTTACTGAGCAATTTAGTTCTCGCCTCTCGGCTGAAATATTCTCCAGAAGAATTAAAAACCAGACAACAAAATGCTAGAAAATACGGAGATAGAACACAAGGGGAAAATTTCTCTCTCTTGGGCAAAGAAGCCGCACCAATTAATACTTTTCATTCACCGCTGCCTTTACACTTTTTATTGCCTTTAGTAATAATATTAACTTGTGTAGTTGGGGCAATACTGATTTTTTACAGTCAAAAGGCTTTAGATATTTGGCATCCAGAGATTAAATTGCCCACAACCCCCTTGGAATTACCACCTTGGTTAAAGCAGGTATCGCAGGAATTTAATCCCCAGCAACTATCTCTCCCCATTGTGCAGTTGGGATTGCTGGTGGTGGTGACTGTCGCTGTTTTAATTCATCAAGAGTTTTGGCTGAGGTCAATTGCTGTATTCATCAGTTTATTGCTGGGGTTTCTTGTCTCAGCACAATGGGATAAGGTTTTACTGTATTTCCACAAAACTCTTTTTAACCGCGCCGAACCTTTATTTCATAGAGATATTAGCTTTTACGTTTTCTCACTTCCGATTTGGGAATTGTTAGTCTTTTGGCTGGTGGGGCTATTTCTGTTTAACATTGCTGCTGTGGCTTTAACTTACCTATGTTCGGGGAACAGCTTGAGTGAAGGCAGATTTCCCGGTTTTTCTGTATCGCAACGTCTCCACTTAAACGCCATTAGTAGCTTATTCATGTTGTCCATTGCCCTGCATTACTGGTTGCAGCGCTACGAACTTTTGTATTCTACTCGTGGTGTGAACTACGGTGCTAGCTACACCGATGTTACAGTTTTGTTACCAATTGATACTGGGTTAAGTGTTTTAGCAGTGGCGATCGCAGCTTACCTGCTACTGCGAGTTATCGTTTTGTCCAAAACAACAAAAACTCATTTCAAACCAATTCCCTACCCACCCCAACTGATTTACGCACTGGGATTATATGTAGTCATAGTGTCAATTTCTGGAGAAATTTTGCCATCAGCTGTACAACGGTTAATTGTCCAACCAAATGAATTAACTCGCGAACGCCCTTATATTGAGCGTGCTATCACCCTAACCCGAGAAGGATTTAATTTAAATACTATAGAAGCGAGAACTTTCGACCCCAGAGGTCTACTTGATAGCTTGTGTAGGAAATCTTTGCGAGTATCTGCAATTTGATTGTGTTTTTTGGCAATTCTGAGACGGGTGCGCTCACGGCGTTTAGAACCAGCCTCTGGGAGAACAAAATCTGATGTACTCACAGAGTTGATTAGAAAATTAAAAATCAATAAAAAGCCGTGCTTCTAGCACGGGGCTTGTATCCCATTAATTTCGGTCAGGGAAGTCCCCTTCGTCTTATAATTTTATTGATAGCAACTAGAGTTCGGTGCCTGCCACTATGAGTAGCAACCCAGATTGTTCCGCCCAAGGCTATCAAATTACTAGCGAACTGGGACGAAATCGGGAAGGGGGACGTATTACTTGGCTGGCATCGCAATTGAAAACCGGTCAACAGGTTGTACTCAAGCAGTTTTGTTTTGCAGTTGCTGGTTCTAGTTGGTCGGCTTTCAACGCCTACGATCGCGAAATACAAGTCTTGCAAGGGCTGAATCACAAAGGCATTCCCCGCTATTTGGGGGCTTTTTCTACAAACGACGGCTTTTGTTTGGTTCAGCAGTATATTAATGGACTATCACTAGCAGTACCGCGCAGCTTTGACCCGTATGAAATTAAGCAAATTGCCATTTCTATCCTAGAAATTTTAGTTTACTTGCAAAATCGCATTCCTTGTGTTATTCATCGCGATATCAAACCCGAAAACATTTTGGTGGATAACGAACTCAACGTTTATCTGATTGACTTTGGCTTTGCCCGCATTGGCAGTCAAGAAGTCTCTGGTAGCAGTGTCTTTAAAGGAACTCCTGGTTTTATACCTCCAGAACAACTGCGAAAGCCAACAGAAGCGTCTGACTTATACGGTTTGGGCGCAACGATCGTCTGTTTGCTTACCAACACTCCTTCAACTGCAATTGTGGAGTTGACCGATGAAGATGACCCCTATCTCATTCATTTTAAACATCTGCTCCCTCGCTTAAACGTAGGTTTTTTGAATTGGCTGGAGAAAATGGTACACCCCAGGCTCAAAAATCGTTTTGCCAATGCAGAGATGGCTTTGAATGCTCTCAAACCTCTGGAGATCACCTTAACTCCAAACAGTTTCAAACAGACTCTTTCGCCATCATCAATATCTCCTGCAAGTTTGAAGAATCATCACTGTCTTGTACCAAAAATTGAAATTAGTCCAACAGTGGTGAATTTCCGTGCCAACTCCCTTGGCGAACGATTAATGCAAAGTGTCAGTATCCATGACCCAGAATCTGAAACCCAATTAGATGTGAAGTGGGAAGCCGTTCCCCATCCACACGATCCACCCCAAACGGCTGACTATTATCCTTGGATTTCAGTTACACCAATGAGATTTGCCCGAAATTATGCTCATTTGCAGGTTTGGGTGAATACGAGCAAGTTGTTACCAGATAAGCTGTATGAGCGCCAACTATTACTACATATAAATTCATCCCCTCAAACTCATACTCTAACTGTTAAAGTGAGGACGGCTTCTCTATCAGTTGCAAGACGCAAATTGCCTTATGCAGGTTTAATTTGGTTGGGGCTTGCAACTAATGTGGCAGCTATAGCTTTAACTTGGGCTGCAAATGTGTTTGGGAATATACCTATCATTTTCGCCATGTACGGGGCTGTGTTTGGGTTTGCAAGGGGGGTTAAAACTGGACGCATAGTTGGGTTTGTAAAGGAAGTTACCTGTGGGACAGTTGCTGGGGTTGTCGCTGGAGCTACAAGTGGGATAATCGCTAGGGCTTGCGGTCTTAGGGCGATCGCTCCATCCCTGGTTTGCGTAGCATTTCTCATTGGAACTGTGGTTGGGATTCCAATGGGGAATACACTTGTCAAAGTTATTGATGCTGTAGCTTGTAATACAGTGAACCGAGGTTTCACGAAAGGGTTTACTACTGTGCTAATAATACTCACTTTAGCAACAGGAACTAGTCTGGGAAGTGGTTTTGTAGTTGGCTTTCTCAATCCATACATCCTATGGGCAGTGGCAGCAACTGCATTACCCCTAGCAACTCTATTGGTCTTGCCGCTATTTCAATATCTTAGATTGGTTACTAAGTACCGTTCTGGAGGGGAAGGTTTGATAAAGCCATAAGCTCATCATCAACCACCTAGTACAAAAAGGCTGTTCGCGTAGCGTCTGAGGAGGAGTATGAAAGCTAAAGGATGAAAGTAAAAGGCTTATACTGCAATCTTTAAATTATATTAAGTCCGGTTAATTAGTTATGATTAAACAATAATCGCAAAAACCGGAAAACCCTCTCCCCATCTCCCCCTTATAATAGGAAATACGTAGGAGAAAGGCGACCGCCCTTATTCAGTTAAGAATGTTCGCGATCGCCTTCAAAAAACAAGATTTTATTTCCTATTATCTCCTATTATGACACAAATTCCAGCAATTGCACCAGACGAACAAGTAATTTCTCTTCCTCAGCTGTGCAACTTCTTCTGCACGTTGTGAGGTGACTTTGGAATAACGAAGAGTGGTTTGAATTTTCTGATGTCCCATTAAAGCCCTAAGTTCTTCCATCTGTAATATTCCCGTCCGCTCAGTAGCCCAGCTATGGCGTAGGTCGTGTATACGGATACCTTCTAAATCTGGATTAGTACTAGTAATTTGTATCCAAGACTGATATACACGTGCGTAAGAAAGACGTGATACAGAGTCGTTTTGATGTTTTTGGGCAGTATGATTTATTCGGCAAGCGATGCTGCTTTATCTTTCCCTTAGAATGGGATAAAGCAAGCACAACTCAACTGACAGATAGTTAACCCAGCTTGACGCGAAATTCCCTGTCGTATTTCATCTGATAAAGTGATCCGACAAAAATTAACGCAATACGTAAAGAAAAGTTAAGGAAATAGAGTCCATGCGATCGCCACCCTTGTTGCTAGAAGAGTTGGATTGCGGTGAGAAATACAAGTGTGCAGTTTGTGGGTAGGGGAGGGATGACATCAGGAATACCTTATTCTAACTATTGAAGCTGATTATCGCTGTATGCCTAAATAGGAATTTATTATAAGAACCTGAAAGTTGTAAAATTTTTGTTAAATTGAACAAGCATTTACTCTGTCTCCTCAGGTTTCTCAAATAAGGTACTCAGCATGACAGCAACCACCCCAAAGGCAACAACAGCCGCATCCGATTTTTGCGAAGGTATCCAATACTTTGGTGACGCAATGCCCGGTTTTGAAACCTATGGCAAAACACCAGCAGTCGAGTCGGGTGATTCTGCGATCGCCGACCCTTCAGAACCTGCCGCCGTATTCCAAACCTTACTAGCCGCCGACGCGTTGCGCTATTTAACATTGCAAATCACTGGAAGTAAAGCCTCCGGACATCCAGGCGGATTTGCCAGCCAAGCGGAAGCTTACGCGGCGCTTGTCATGCTTGGGTACAAAAACATGATCACGGAAGTGGGACACCATGCCCCCGGTTTTTACAGTGCCATGTTCCTAGACCGCTCCTTAGAGGACATGGGAATTTACACAGTGCAACAATTGCGCGATCGCTTTCGAGAAAAACACGGTTTACTGGGACACCTTTCCGGCTACATACCCGGCATTCTTGCACCTGCAGGTCCTTTGGGGCAAGGGCAACACTTTGCAATGGCTGCTGCACTGCTGCACAAAGATAAGCTCTTCCCCTTCACCCTTGGTGATGGTGGGCTGGGTGAACCTTATATTATGAGTTCAATGGCACACTTCCACACCGCTTTTCCCAGTGCAACCAACTTCTTGCCAATCTTAGTATGGAACGGTTACAGCCAAGAACACCACAGCATGGTTTCCCTCAAAACCAACGAACAGATGATTGAGTACTGGCGCGGTAATGGTTTTGAAGAAGTTGTGCTAGTCGATGCCAAAGACTTTGACGACACAAACCAATCAGGAGACTACGTTGATAGCACTGCCTTTTCCTTTGACCGGAGATTAGCCTTTACCAAAGCCGTACTTTCAGGTGTAGATAAAGCTGCACGTTCGGCACTTGGCGGTAAGCTAACTGCCTTCATTATCAAACAACTCAAAGGTGCAGGAGTCCACGCACGGGGTGCCAAGTCTCACAACCTCTATCCTAAAGACACTCTGGATGCACCCCATATCGTCAATGCCTTAAAGGAACGTGCTTTGAGCGTAGAAGCTTGGCAACTGGTACGGACAAACTGCGAACGCGCAGGTGGAGGACCTGCGGCAAAAACAGTTGTGACAGAATTTGAATACCCCTTGCCAGAATTAGGTGAATTGCCTTTAGAAGAATATCCTGTAGGTGGCGATGCAAAAGTTTCCACCACAGCAATGGGAAGATTGGTGGCAAAAGTCGGACAGGTAGATAAAAACTTTCTTGTCACCAACGCCGACGGTAATGAAGCATCAGGTATTGGTAACATCAACCAAGCACTGAAGATTATCCACCCCACCACTGACGACTTGTACAATCAAACACCAAACGGACAAGTTTACGAACCTTTGAGCGAAGACGCTTGTGCGGGGTTAGCAGTTGGTTTGACCTTGATGGGGGCGCGGACTTTGTGGTGTTCTTATGAATCTTTTGCCATTAACGGT
>NZ_BAAFZH010000027.1:0-23269 GCF_054684315.1 Scytonema sp. NUACC21
AGTATACACCCTCGACCCAGAATCAACAAAGCGTCGGGGAGTCCCTCACGCACAAGAACTTTATTTAAGTTATGACCAAATTGAAGTCGAAGACATAAAGTTATGTTCCCGAGATTTAGGGCTTTCAGAAGCCAGCATTGATAACGCTAACATCCTGTACGCCGAGTTTGGTAAGTCTTGGATTCTTCAGTTGTTAAATATGACTAACGAAGAAATCAAGATGTTTTGTGAAGAAAAGCGAGGACACCAAGGCTCAATTACGGCTTTACAGCGCAAACTTCTGCGGCTGGATAACTTAAAGTATATGCGTGCAGCCTGCCCGCAGAATTATGTCAATCAGATGCTGCGTTCTTTAGAAGCTGGCAAAAACGTAGTAGTGGAGTTTGGTTCCCAGTCCGATATGCTCTCATATATGTTGGTAACCAATATGATTACCCGTCGGATTCACCAACATTATGTTAGTAAGGCAGAAAGGTTTTTACAAACGAAAAACCCACTAGATAAACCCATGCAACTGATGATTACCATTGAGGAGGCACACCGCTTTCTAGACCCAGCGACAGTGCAAAGTACTATTTTTGGTACGATCGCTAGAGAAATGCGTAAGTACTTTGTCACACTCCTAGTGGTAGATCAACGTCCATCGGGTATAGATAATGAAGTTATGTCCCAGATTGGTACCCGTATCACTGCTTTACTCAATGATGAAAAAGATATAGAAGCGATTTTCACGGGAGTTTCTGGCGCGGGTAGTTTGAAGTCAGTTTTGGCTAAGTTGGACTCCAAGCAACAAGCCCTAGTTCTGGGTCATGCTGTTCCCATGCCAGTAGTTGTGAGAACTCGCCCCTACGACACAAAATTCTACGAAGAAATTGGCGATATAGCTTGGGAAGAAAAACCGGATGCAGAAGTGTTTGCTGCGGCGGAACTCGCTAAGGCAGATCTTGGTTTTTAGAATGCACCAGAAGCCTACACCTACTGGTACTCCAGAGGTGTAGGTAGTTCACCTGTGTCTGTCTTGTGGGCTAGGCATCCCTGCCCGCCTTCTAAATGGATTGACAATTGTATTACATAACTGTATTATGATTGTAATTCAGATGAATTCTTGATTTGTCTGTAGAATTATTCCTGCAAGTAGGCTTGTGGTGGGCAGTGGGTGCTACGTCTTCTACTACTGGTGGTGGGCACTGCCCACCCTACGTCTTCTACGAGTTGGCTTTCTTCTCCCCCTGCTCAAAGCAACTGCCTTGGGCAACTATTTATCTATCAACCTATTTTTCATCCTTTATCCTTTATCCTTCATCATTAGATAGATGCTATTATGTAAGATAAATCCTTTCAGCGAATCCATAGGGGCACAAGATTGTAAAAGTGGGAGGATGTTGGACAAACGTTGTTCGAGCAGCACGAAGACGTTTTTGAAGCGGGCTCCATTCTGCTACCACTAAAGAAAGTGAAAAGGTGGTACTTTAGGTGTCAGCTAATTGTATGATATGTCTTCTGAAGAGACGTTGAGATGGCTCTCTTTGTTTCTAGCTGGTATTTATGCTGCTTGAAGACAGCTTTGCCATCGACTAAAAGTCATAAATAAGGTTCTCAAGAAGGTTAGAATCCACTAAAAAACCATGCTCTAAGTACCCGATGTGATTTTTGAACTACCTCTCGTGTGTGATTCTGTCTTTTGGTAGGTTAATTTTTGGTACAAAGAGTTATATTTGTAAACCTTGGTTAAAGGATAGATCGAATAACTACTAATTCCAGAATCCTGACTTCGGATTTTTGGATTTCGTGACATCCCTCCAAATTCAGAAGCCCTTCAGTTCGGTTATCCGGCTATTGGCGGAAGACTAATTAGGGGGTTTTAACGTCATCATTAATATATGAAAAATAATCTCAGGGTTTTTGTGTAAGAAAATAATTTTGTCTTATAATAGAAAGATTTAACTAAAGTACTTTACGTTCGGCAAGATTTATCGTAATATAGGAGAAGTAAAACTCATACCGACTTCATATTATAAGTGTTGCCGCCAGCGACTAAGGAAAAAAGAATTCTTGATAACAACGAGGATACTTAACGGAATTCCAGAATTTGGGGAAGGTGGGGGAACTAACTAGAGGAATGACCGTCAGGACAAATTTTGTATAAACCCGTTGTCCTTGATAGTTTCCAGGTTAAGTGACGGCAATTGTATTGCTCTTCCCTATTTATCCCCCCAATTTTTAATCAAAATTTCAACTTCATTTACGGAATAGAGGAAAACGCACCAATGCCTACAGTTGAAACCCGAAAAGTTTTTAGACACTCCGGTAAAACGCTACTCCTCTGGAATGTATGTGCGTCTTGCTTTTTACGTTGCAGCCCATTTAGAGCCAGAAATTTTGATTGTGGATGAAGTGCTAGCCGTCGGAGATTCAGCATTTCAGAAGAAGTGCCTTGGGAAAATGGGAGATGTCGCAACCAAAGAAGGACGGACAGTCTTATTCGTCAGCCATAGTATGCAGGCTATTGCCCAATTGACCAAGCGATGCATACTGCTTTCTAAGGGAAAAGTGCAGTACGATGGCAGTACCGACCAAGCTATAAGATTATATCTTGCAGGGCAAAAACTTGATGATGAACAGCCTGCGTACTATGAAGCTCCTTTGACCAAAACTGGTAATTATGTGGCTTGGGCAAAGGTACACACCTCTGAAGGAGATGGGATTCATTGCTGGGGGAAACCAATTACCTTTGAGTTTGCCCTACACGTAACTCACCCTCATGAAAGCCTGTGGTTCTCCTTTCAGATAGTTAGTTCCTTTCAACAGCCTATTTGTATTTTCTGGTTTTATGAACCCGATGCTCTCTTTCGTCGCGAGGCTGGGACATTTATTTTACGGTGTGAAATACCAAAATTCCGACTCTACATGGGTTCATATACCCTGACAACTTGGTTTTCAGAACGCCGCAGTGAAACTTTGCTAGAAAACCTCAGGGAAATTTGCCAGTTTGAAGTGAGCATGCATAACATTGAGCGGCAAGAGTACCAATGGCAATCTGACGAGTGTACTTATTTGGAAGATTCTGTTTGGACAACCCACAAATCCATCACATTTAATCGTGAAAAGGTGAATGAATGGCAGTAAATCATGATGTAAAATTGGGCAAAGACGTTAAAATTTTTCACCCCGATCTTGTTAACCTCTACGGTTGCACCATCGGTAATGACACTAAGATTGGCACCTTTGTAGAAATTCAGAAAGACGTTGAAGTAGGAAGTCGCTGTAAGATTTCTTCACACAGCTTCCTTTGTGAAGGTGTCATTCTTGAAGATGAAGTCTTTATCGGTCACGGTGTCATGTTTACCAATGACCTTTACCCCCGTGCAACCAATGAAGATGGCAGTTTAAAAACAGCAGATGATTGGTATGTCATCAACACTCAAGTCAAGCACGGTGCTTCCATTGGTAGTAATGCCACAATTCTTCCAGGGGTGACAATTGGTGAAAAAGCTATCGTTGGAGCAGGGGCAGTCGTGACTTGTGATGTTCCTGACTATGCCATTGTCGTGGGAGTCCCAGCTAAGAAAATCGGTGATGTTCGCGATCGCTGTCAAAACTTAGAAGATTTATCGGTTATCGCTCAATAGTTATCAGTAAACCTCTGTTTGCTCATCGCTGTTGACTCATTGAGTTAGCAGCAATCAGAATATATGATTGAGGCTTTCAAAGCAAAGCAAAAAAGATGACAAACAACAAACTCGACTGGAACGTTGCTAAATCAAAACTAAAGTTCTGTATAGCTTCTGCTATCAGCTTTGCCGTTGTTACCACCACTGTGAACCCTGCAGAAGGAGTGCAACTTACCTACAGTAGCCCAGGTAACGTTAGTAAAATTGAGGATTTAGTGGTTGATGGCGTTACTTACGATGTCACCTTTAAATCCGATACTTTTCTTAACTTATTTGGTTCTCCGAGCAATCCTAGTTTTAATGCACCTAACTTTTGGAACAATCAACAAGGAGCTAGTCAAGTTGTTAATGAAATTGTATCTTTGCTAAAAAATCAACCAACAATTCCATCAAAAATCAATAATACTTCATCTATCTTGGTTCCTTATAGAGGTATAGTTGCTAGCAATCAGTCACTATTTGTCGTCAACAAAATAGCTGACTATATTACGCAGTGGTCTAACTTTAGAGGAGAAAGCCAAGATATTTTTGTCTTGGGTAATGTAACAGCAAACTATGCTTTAATTACTCCTAAAGAAACAAAACCCATTCCTGAAAGTAACTTAGTTATAGGATTAGTTGGAGTTGCTTCTCTCCTGGGCTTGAAGAGTAAGAAAAAGCGAACTGTATTGCACTAATTTTCACAAGTTATATCATGTCCGGTTGATTGGTGACGAGACGCTGATTTTACTCCTCCCCAACCTCTCTGTAAACCAAGGGCTATCGTAATAGTGTAGAAGTTGAATTTACCCCCCTTAATCCCCCCTTATAAAGGGGGGAAGCAAGAAATCAAATTCATATTAAGTCCGGTTAATTAGTTATGATTAAACAATCTGTGCAAAAACCGGAAAACCCGCTCCCCCTCTCCCCATCTCCAGCACCATCGAACAAATTGCTCAAGAGTTTTTGCAAGCCTTGCGCGGGCTGATAAATCATTGCTTGGCTCCTGATGCCGGCGGTTATACCCCAACTGATTTTCCACTCGCACAACTTAACGATGTTCAACTCGAGCAATTGTTAAGCAATGTCGTACCAAAGCAAGGGATAAGCAAAACCAACTGGAAAGATATTGCCGATATCTATCCATTATCCTCAGTGCAGCAGGGGATGCTGTTCCACACCCTTTATGCTTCAGAATCCGGGGTGTATTGCCAGCAGTTTAACTGTACTTTTACAGGTTCTTTAGATGTGGAGGCATTCGGTACAGCATGGCAGCAAGTCGTAGCTCGGCATGCTATCTTGCGGACTGCTTTCACATGGGAACACTCTGATGTGCCGCTACAGGTGGTGTATCGCCAGATGAAGCTACCACTAGAGATTCATTCTTGGCTGGGGCTATCTCCACAAGAGCAGCAACAACAGCTAGCGAATTTCATAGAACAAGACCAACACAAGGGCTTCCAACTGACCGAGGCACCACTAATGCGCCTGACTCTGATTCAAATGTCAGAGAATGTCTACCAATTTGTATGGAGTTATCATCACATACTTCTAGATGGCTGGTCGCTGCCATTGGTGTTCAAGGAAGTGTTGGGCTATTATCAAGCATTGTCTGTGGGGCAAGAGTTACACCTGCCACCGAGTCGTTCCTACCGCGAGTACATTGCTTGGTTACAGACGCAGAAGTTGGAAGTTGCCGAACAATTTTGGCGGCAAACGCTCCAGGGTGTAACAGCACCAACACCGCTTGTTGTCGATACACACCACGTATCCGAGCCACAAAGCTACAGCGAGGAAATTCTGACACTCTCAAGTGAAACAACTTCCGCGCTTGTGTCGTTCGCACGACAGCATCAACTGACGTTGAACACCTTAGTACAAGCAGCTTGGGCTTTATTGCTGTCACGATACAGCGGGGAAAGCGATGTGGTGTTCGGCGTGATTGTTTCGGGTCGTTCCCCAGCTATCAAAGGTGTGGAGTCGATAGTTGGACTGTTTATCAATACCCTGCCAATGCGGGTGGAAGTTTCCCACAAGGACACAGTTCTACCAAAGCTCAAGCAGATACAAAAGCTACAGGTGGAAATGAGTGCTTACGAGTACACCCCACTGCTACAAATTCAGGGCTGGAGTGATGTGCCGAAAGGGCTGCCATTGTTTGAAAGCATCGTGGTGTTTGAGAATTATCCGGTAGATGCAGCTTTAGAGGAGCACTCACAGAAATTGGACATCAATGATGTTCGTACCTTTGAAAGAACGAACTATCCACTAACTCTCATCGCCCAGCCTGGAGTGCAGTTATCGTTGCGGTTCATCTACGATTCTCAGCGCTTTGAAAGTGCGAGTATAACACGGATGATGGGGCATTTCCAAACACTGCTGCAGGGTCTAGTCGCCAATCCACAGCAAAAGCTATCAGAACTACCACTGGTGGGAACAAGGGAACTGCAGCAGTACTTGGTGGAGTGGAACAACACCCAAGCAGTTTATCCCCAAGAGTTGTGTCTGCACTCTTTGTTTGAGCAACAAGTCCAGAAGACACCTCATGCAGAGGCAGTCGTATTTCAAGAGCAACGCCTCACCTACAGCGAACTGAACGCAAAAGCAAATCAACTGGCGCACTACCTAATCTCACTCGGTGTAAAACCGGAAGTATTGGTGGGTGTGTGTGTCGAGCGTTCTCTAGATATGGTGGTGGCATTGCTGGGCATACTTAAGGCAGGTGGGGCATACGTGCCTTTAGACCCAACATACCCCAGCGCACGTTTAGCTTATATGCTGTCGGATTCGCAGGTGTCGGTGCTACTGACACAGGCTCAATTGCTCTCGAAGTTACCCGCACACCAAGCACGTGTGGTAGCGTTGGATACTGAGTGGCAAGAAATAGCCCAACACAGCCCGGACAATTGTGCCACTGCGGTGACACAAGACAACTTAGCATACGTCATCTACACCTCTGGCTCTACAGGTAACCCTAAGGGAGTGGCAATCTCCCACCACAGCCCGGTCACCTTGGTACAATGGGCACAAGAAGTGTTTACACCGCAACAGTGTGCGGGGGTTCTGGCTTCTACCTCAATTTGCTTTGACCTATCGGTGTTCGAGTTGTTTGTACCCCTGAGCTGCGGTGGCAAGGCAATCTTAGCCCAAAATGCTTTGCATCTACCCAATTTACCTGCATCAAATGAAGTCACGTTAATCAATACCGTACCGAGTGCGCTCGCCGAACTACAGAGAATGAACGGCATACTCCTAACCTCCCCTGATTCATGGGGAGGTTAGGAGGGGTAAAAATCCCGTGCAGCCTCATAAAAAATTGGTATAAGGACCGACC
This sequence comes from Scytonema sp. NUACC21, assembly GCF_054684315.1. Classification (NCBI taxonomy): domain Bacteria; kingdom Bacillati; phylum Cyanobacteriota; class Cyanophyceae; order Nostocales; family Scytonemataceae; genus Scytonema; species Scytonema sp. NUACC21. The sequence goes on from NZ_BAAFZH010000027.1 coordinate 6,985, forward strand.
ATTCGCCCCTACCAATGTACTTCATTTACCTGAAAAATACTGCATCCGTATCACTGTCATATATAATTATCATTTGATTTTTGAAAAGTTCCAACATCAAGTCGTCAAAAATACACGTTGCCTCTATCAAAGAGTATCAAATTTACTTACTTGTGGCACTAGTATTTATACTAAATTTAAGTTAGTAACAAATACTACTTATTTGGAGAAACGATGCTCAGAGCAAATCGACTTGGATACGCGGTGAAAAAGTCGATCTGTTTCAAGATATAGTAGGGGCGAACGGCTGTTCACCCTGACAATTAGGTGTACCTTACGCCTTCGCCCTGACAATTAGGTGTACCTTAAGCAAATGAAAACTGCTGTAATTCATTAAGCGAGAACACTACGTTTCCTTGAGTTTTGGAAAAGTCATCCTGAGGAACCTTTCATGTCAGGGTAAATCTATATAAGAAATAGCAGAAATACAAATACGATATAGCAAATTATACTTGTGTTAGTAGCATAGCTTACAATCTCTCAATTTGTTGCCTAAAGGATAGTTTTATGAATAATATTTAACAACTTAGGCAAATTGTTAGCTTTTTACAAATTTTCCTGTTATATAATACTGTAAAAAAAGCTATTATAACGAGGATATTGAAATTGTGCGTGATGATTTACTGGGGTTAGAGATTAATCAAAGAGAACTACAAAAATTGACTAATTTGCCTGTTAATAACGAATTGATGATTATTATTCATCCTATTCAGAAATTAGTCAAGCGATTTATAGAAAGAGTCCAAGGTTCTGAAGGAGCTACTGTAGTCTTTATAGGATTGAGTATATTAGTTGGTAGCTATGTTGTCATCGATCTTATTATCCGCCTGTTCGCCAGTTGGATATCAATACCATCTTGGCTGTTACTAATAATATTAAGCTTTTTGGGTGGAGCGATCGCACAAGTTTTCTTGTATTTTTTTTGGAAACAACGAATTAAAATAGTTGGAAAAAATATGACACCTTCACTCAAAATTTTATTAAACGATGTAGAAAGATATAATGCTGTTATTAAAGCGATAAATATAAACGACCAAATAGAAGCAGCCGGAAATCCAGGAGTGAGCTTAAAAGAAAGAAAAAAAGTTCTTGAAGCCCTTGCGCTTACAAGAATCGACCTTATTCGTGCATTAAAAACCGAGAGAATCTTAAGAGAAAATAAGAAATTTATTATTAGCAAATCAGAATTATTTACTAATAACTTAGCAACATTAGCAGCAATGCAAGTGACCGAACAAGCTAGCGAACACGGACGACTGTTAAATGAAGCATTGCAAATTGCATTAGACGTACAACACGAAATGAGAAGCTTACAAAGTCAAAGTTAAAGCTCACAGTAAGATTGAGACAACAAGCAGAGTAGGTGGGCATAGCCCTACCTACACGATTGAGCGATTTAGCTAATTTTGATTTGCTTAATAGGGTGGATAAGCAAAATCATCCTCATCAGGATAGACGTAGGAACTTGAAACTCCTGCCATCGCCATCTTAGGTGTTTCTACCTTTCCAGTATCCTTGCCGAAGTCTTTATACTCTTCAAAAGTTTTGCAGATAACTTCAGACTCTTCAGCATCAGAAGCAATGAGGTACTCTGTCAGCGTAGAAACAGTGGGATGTTTGTAATCTACCGTTGAAGCCACCAAAACAGTATTTGGTTCAATTCCTCTCTCTTCGCAGTTAATGATTGGGCAAAAAACCCCGTGGGCATGAAACAGTGGACCTTTTGGTGTCACGGGCAGCTTGCGGAACCCGGCATAAGCCCTTTCTAGTTCAGCAAGGAATCCACTTGCTATCCTACCTTGTTGGTATTCGCAATAGGCTTTGCTGAAACTTGCTCCAGCAGCACCATTAAGAGTTAATTGCAGTGGTGTATTGTGTAAAAACTTTTTATTTTCCCCTACTAAATAAATTAAATAGCGAGTAAATGTTTTAAATTTAAGTTTGTCTGCTAAAAAGGCATCGTAATTGTCTTTAAGTGTACCCAGTTTTACGCCAGTCTCTCGGTCTTTAACGGATAATGGACCTCGCCGCACTATGACTAGGCGTGGAGTGGTGCTCATAAATACTGTTTCAACTCCAGAGCTAAATTCATGCTCTATCTGCTGCCAGTCGTCATCAGGGTGAAAGCCGACAGTATGAGCGTTATCTAGCTTAATCGCCAAACCATAAGGTTGTAAGCCATCTGTGCCATAGAATTTATGTTCGCGAGTCCAAGGTGCGGGGTATGCAGCTTGTTCCCGAGAATAGGGATGGTTCCATTCTCCAACAATGAGACTTTCTGCGGTGTGGGGTGCGTTTTTCAGAACGTTATCCTGAATATCCATCTTGCCTGATTCGATTTCAGCAATTTCTTGACGGATGGCAATCAACGCATCGCAGAAACGGTCTAACTCTTCCAAGGATTCGCTTTCTGTGGGTTCCACCATGATTGTGCCTGCTACGGGCCAAGAAACAGTAGGTGCGTGGAAGCCATAGTCCATAAGACGCTTGGCAATATCATCGATTTCAATAAGAGCAGATTTTTTGAGCGATCGCAAATCTAGAATACACTCATGGGCAACCAAACCGTTCTCCCCCTTATAAAGAACGGGATAGTAAGATTCCAGCCTGCGGGCAATATAGTTAGCATTGAGAATTGCTACCTTGGTTGCTTGAGTCAAACCTGCCGCACCCATCATAGCGATGTACATCCAAGAAATCACCAAGATGCTAGCGCTTCCCCAAGGTGCGGCAGAAACTGCACCCGTTGATTTTGGATGATTGCTGTCTATTTGGACAACGGCGTGTCCTGGAAGAAAAGGTACGAGGTGAGAAACAACACCAATCGGTCCCATACCCGGACCACCGCCACCGTGGGGAATACAGAAGGTTTTGTGCAGGTTGAGGTGACAAACATCCGCCCCGATATCAGCAGGACGGCAAAGCCCAACTTGGGCATTCATATTCGCCCCGTCCATGTAAACTTGTCCGCCGTGTGCGTGAATAACAGAGCAAATTTCTTGGATTGCTTCCTCAAACACACCGTGAGTTGAGGGATATGTCACCATCAACGCAGCAAGTTCTTTGCTATGCTTTTCTGCCTTTGCTTTCAGGTCATCTAAATCAACATTGCCTTCGGAGTCACAAGCAACAGCAACCACCTTCATCCCACACATCACCGCACTTGCTGGGTTTGTCCCGTGTGCCGATTGAGGAATCAAACAGACATTGCGGTGACCTTCCCCGCGACTTTCATGATAGCGATGAATGACTAGCAATCCCATGTACTCACCTTGAGACCCAGCATTGGGTTGCAAAGAAATTCCTGCAAAGCCAGTAATTTCAGCCAGCCATTCGGAAAGCTGCGCGAACAGGATTTGATAACCCCGTGTTTGAGACGGAGGGGCAAAAGGATGTATATTGCCAAACTCTGCCCATGTCACAGGCATCATCTCAGAGGTGGCATTGAGCTTCATCGTACAAGACCCCAAAGGAATCATTGATGTTGTCAGTGACAAATCTTTGGTTTCCAGCCTGTGCAGGTAGCGTAACAACTCAGTTTCTGAGTGATAGCGGTTAAAGATGGGGTGAGTGAGGTAGTTTGTGGTGCGGGGGAGGGAGGGAGGGAGAGAGGTCTCCTGGTGTTGATTGGGGGTAAAAGGTAATTCTTGTCCGAGAGCAAAAATCTCTAGTAAGTCAATTAAATCTTTGACTGTGGTAGTTTCGTCTAAGGATATACCTACACTATTTGTATCAAAAATACGTATGTTGATTTTACGTGCAACACATGCTTCTAAAATCTTATCTAAACTGCGTTGTCCTAAATTGACACGCAAAGTATCAAAGAAATATTCGTTTGAGATACTGTAACCCAAACGCTTAAGCCCTTGCGCTAGCATCACAGTCATTTGGTGGATATTCTCAGCAATTCTTTTTAATCCAGCAGGACCGTGATAAACAGCGTACATACCTGCCATCACTGCTAATAACACTTGTGCCGTACAGATATTACTGGTAGCTTTTTCGCGGCGGATATGCTGTTCTCGGGTTTGCAAAGCGAGACGCAATGCTGGTTTTCCTTGAGCATCTTTTGATACACCAACAATTCGCCCAGGAACTTGTCGTTTGTACTCTTCCTTAGTAGCAAAGTAAGCAGCATGAGGTCCACCATAGCCAAGAGGAATGCCGAAGCGCTGGGTACTGCCTACAGCTATATCAGCACCAAATTCCCCAGGTGGTGTGAGCAAAGTTAAACTCAAGGGATCTGCTGCTACCGTTACCAATGCTCCCTCAGCATGGGCTTTTTCTACAAAAGCACGGTAGTCATAAATTGTGCCATCACTGGCAGGATACTGAAGAATTGCCCCAAAAATGGGTTCAGAAAAATCAAAGGTTTGATGGTCACCAACTATAATGTTGATACCCAAAGGGTTTGCCCGTGTTTGCAACACATCTATCGTTTGGGGATGGCACTCACGAGAAACAAAATAGGTATGTGCTTTAGTCTTGGAGACACCATAACTCATACTCATTGCTTCGGAGTGTTTTTGCGATCGCTGCAATCGGATGCGCCTGTCTGCTGATGGTTGGTTGCGTCCCTGCTTGTTAAATGAAACAAGCCAAATTGACTTAAAAACTGCTCTGCGTGAAGGCGTTAGTACAACCCACTTGCGCGAGCGAGTAAAACACTTGCTTGCATTAAAGCCTGAAATTAACTTCAAGCAGCGTTATTCAGGCACTGTAACAGGTAACTATACGCGTACTATGTCACAAATCGGTGGATAGTCCTTTGTCATTTGTCATTCGTCCTTTGTAATGACACAGGACAAATGACCAAGGACAAATGACGATTACGCTTGACGTGAGTAGTATTCCACCACAAGCAGTTCGTTAACTTGTAGTGCCACCCATTCGCGCTCAATGACACCGTTGACTTTACCCACCAACTTATTTTTGTCAAATTCCAAATGGCTGGGAAGGTTAGCTAAACCGGGGTATTGTAAGTTAGTTTCGACTAACTGCCGGGATTTTGCCCTATCTCTGACTGCAATAACTTCTCCCGGACGACACTGGTAACTGGCAATGTTAACTACACGACCATTAACCGTTACGTGACCGTGGCTGACAAGCTGACGGGCTGCGGGAATTGTGGGAGCCATTCCCAAGCGAAAAACAGTATTATCTAACCGCATTTCTAGCAATTGCAGCAAAACTTGTCCGGTAGAACCGGTGACGCGTCTTGCTTTCCGCACGTAGCGCAGCAATTGCTTTTCCGTCAAACCATAGTTCATGCGGAGCTTTTGCTTTTCTTCCAAACGGATTGCGTATTCAGAGCGCTTTTTGCGGTTCTGACCGTGCTGACCTGGGGGATAAGCGCGTCTGGCGCTTTTACGAGTTAATCCTGGCAAATCGCCTAAACGGCGTACAACTCTAAGACGTGGTCCTCTGTATCGGGACATGAGTATCCTTGTTTCGATCCTGCTTAAATATTACCCAAAGATATAATTATAGCTCTACAATCCGAAGTTGCTCATACCAGACAAGACAAAACTTCCCAGAAAAAATGCAAAAATTTGCTGAATACTTTGCTTTTTTAACTTTAAACACCGCGATACCAGCTTTCTTGAGGTAGCATAGCGTTGGGTGTTTGGAGAACGGCAATGCAAAGAATTAAAAAACAAGCAATAAGACTAACAGCACCAGCACTGGCTGTGGCAGGATGGCTGGCAATGACCTCACAAGGTATGGCTATCACTGCTAACTATAGGAATGATTTTCGTGTTTGTGCTGCGCGTCTGCTGAGTGTGGGGATAGCAGCGGAAACAGCATCACAAGCTTGTGCGGAGGCACTGCGTCCTGGCGACTTGTCCTCCTGTGTGACTAAAATTGAGAGGCAAACAGAAATCGAAGCCGTTGATGCGCTTCCTACTTGCAGGCAAGCACGGCGTCCCGAAGATTTAGCTACCTGTGTTACGGGTATCAGTCGGTATTCTCGCGAGGCTGTCAACCCAGCAATTTTAAATTATTGCGGGCGGAGTTTGTTGCCAGTGCGTTTTGCTGAGTGTGTGGTAGGTTTGCGTGCTGAGATCGATTTTGCCTCCAATCAAGCATTGGACACTTGTATTGATGCTAGTGGCAAGCTAACTGGAGTCTTACCTACTTTTATTCCAGCAACTGCACAGCCAACAGAAGCCAGACCCACCTACGAAGCCACTCCACTTCCTCCTCAGTCTACCCCTGTGCCGTCTCAGCCTACGACAGTTCCACCTGCGACTGCCCCATCTCCGACAGATCCAGGTAATCGGTAGACTTTAGTAACAGTTATCAGTTATCAGTTATCCCATTTTCACTGTAGACTGATAACCGTTTCCCTTTGGGTTTGGCAGTTCCTCCTTGGGGAAACCACCAAGACTGGACTGCCTCACTCTTCACTGATAACAGATTAATCCTCTTTTTTTCCAAACACCATTTGTAAAATCATGGGAACACCGCCGTCTTGGTGATACTTATCAGCCCATGCGCGGATAACTTCGTCTAATTCGTCCATTGCTTGGTCGAATTTATTTGGCGGAATGTCGAGTTCTTCCAAAACCCTCATTGTGTTTGGTCGCCGTTCTGCCCAATCTCTCATCATCCGGAAGAAGCGAGCTGTATCTTCCACCATGATGTAGGTTCGCTCTTGCTCGTCAGCTGGAGCATAAAATGGACGAGTGAGAGCGTAAAAAGGCATTCCCCACGGAGAATCGATGCGCGTTACCGTACCAGAGTAAAGCAGACGGCGCTTGATGTGCTCGGCTAGGGCTTCGCTCAATTCCATGCGGTGCTCTTCTGGTAAATCTTCCTGCGATCGCTTGTGCAGGAATTCGATTAACTCCCGATCATCTGAATGTTTTGGTCCTGAATGAGCTTCAGAACTTCTTGTGGGGTTGTCATGGTTACTCCTTAAGCTGCCAATTTATCAATAGTAAGACCAGATTGCTCAATGTTTGCTGAAGAATGCCCGCTAACATTCCAATCCATCAGACCCCTGGAATATCCTAGGAATATGACATTAGTGGATTTTGTATTTTTTACTACAAAATTCCTTAAGAAAAGACGACATTTAACTTTTATTTAAATAATTAAACAAAGGCAGCGGACAAACAAGTAGTGATTATTATTCTCTCTGGCTTTACCGCTCCCGCTTAAAAAAGTTAATCCCGCAGGGGGCAACTTTGGCATAGAATCCATAATTAGCGCACAGATTGTTTTTGTGCTGGGGCTTCTTTTAATAAGTGGCGCAAAAAAGTTGCCGATTGCGACAAGCAGTCAGATAAATATCAAACCATAATAGGATTGATTGGGAGAAAAAGGAATGCGGGATGCAGTAACTAGCTTAATTAAAAATTATGACGTTGCTGGACGGTATTTTGACCGGAATGCCATTGACAACCTCAAGTCGTACTTTGAAAGCGGAACAGCACGCGTGCAAGCAGCTGCGTCTATCAATTCAAATGCGGCATCAATTGTCAAGCAAGCTGGTTCTAAATTATTTGAAGAACAGCCTGAGTTGATTCGTCCTGGTGGAAATGCCTACACAACTCGCCGTTATGCAGCTTGTTTGCGGGATATGGACTACTACCTGCGCTACGCTACCTATGCCCTGGTTGCAGGTAGCATGGATGTTCTTGATGAGCGAGTGCTGCAAGGGCTGCGGGAAACTTACAATTCTTTGGGAGTCCCCATTGGTCCAACGGTTCGCGGTATCCAAATTATGAAGGATATTGTGAAAGAGCAAGTGGCTGGTACAGGTGTGACTGATACTGCTTTTCTAGATGAGCCGTTCGACTACATGACTAGAGAGTTGAGCGAAAAAGATATCTAAGAATTGCTAGTGGTTAGTGGTGAGTGGTTAGTGGTGAAAGCTTCTTTCTACATGATGTTAAAACTACTAACTACCCACTACTAACTACTAACTACTAGCTATGGCGAAATCGGTTAAGCAAAGACTGGATGTTTTATTGGTAGAACGCGATTTGTGTTCTTCCCGCCAACAAGCGCAGCGCCTTATCCAAGCGGGAGAAGTTTTGGTCGATGAGCAGGTGGTTGATAAGCCCGGTACGGAAGTAGATGTTTCTGCTCAAATTCAGGTTAAAGAGCGATCGCGTTTTGTTTCCAGAGGCGGAGAAAAGTTAGCTAAGGCAATGGAATTGTTTGCCATTCCTGTAGAAGGACGTATTTGCTTGGATGGTGGCATTTCTACAGGGGGTTTTACGGATTGTTTGCTACAAGCAGGGGCAAAACAAGTTTACGGGGTTGATGTTGGATACGGTCAGGTGGACTGGCGTTTGCGAAATGATTCCCGCGTTATTTTGAAGGAACGTACCAATTTACGCTACTTGACAAAAGATGAATTGTATGGTCAATCAGAAGCGGCTGACTTGGCAGTGGTGGACGTGTCATTTATTTCATTAACAAAAATATTGCCTGCTTTGTGGCAATTATTACAACCCCCCCGTGAAGCAATTTTGTTAGTAAAACCCCAATTTGAAGTGGGGAAAGATCGTGTTGGGAAAAAAGGCGTTGTGCGCGACCCAAAAGACCAAGCAAATGCCATATTCCAAGTCCTGCAAACAGCACAAGAGCTAGGATGGCAATATAAGGGTTTAACATGGTCTCCCGTGACTGGTCCTGCTGGAAATATTGAGTATTTGTTGTGGTTGGGAATGGAAAGTGAAAACCCATCACCCGAACTAAAAATAATTAACCAAATAGCTGACGCTGCTGCTGCTGAACTGCGTTAGATTTATTTTCTTTAAATTTCCTTTTACTTCATAGATAAAAGCCTTACAGTAATTTTGTAAGCTTTGCAACAATTTTACTATTTAACTAGTATTAAAGGAAACAATATGAATACTGAAGATAAGGCGCGAGAACTCATGGCCAAGCAGCGCCAACATGAGGAACATTTACAAGAATCCATGCTAAACCGTGCTGACGCTGAGGTTCACAACCCCAATGTAGAAACAGTGACTCAAGAAGAAGCACGGGAATTATTAGCGCAACAGCGTCAGCACACGGAACACCTACAAGAATCAATGCGCCATCGTGCAGAAGGTGAAATTGGTTGGTCAGATGGAAGCACTGAGCAAATTAGCTCATAATGGTCATTGGTCATTAGTCCTTGGTCATTAGTCCTTGGTCATTGGTCATTGGTCATTGGTCATTGGTCATTGGACTACAGAGGAGTACACGAAAGTGAACGATGAAAAACGGGTAATTACTACGTTTTACTACGTTTTATCGACTACTCAAGCACGTAAAACAAGAATTGGCTCAGTTGGGCAAAGATTATCTCAACAAAGGCTTGGGAATTCTTGCTATCAGTGCTAATGATGCCACGAATTACCCAGATGATGCACCTGAGTCATTAAAGGCTATGGCTTTTGAACTTGATTTCAAATTCCCTTTTTGTTATGACGAAAGCCAAGAAACGGCAAAAGCCTACACTGCAGCCTGTACGCCAGATTTCTTTTTATTTGATGCCAATCGGCGACTCGTTTATCGAGGACAGCTCGATGATAGCCGCCCAACTAATGGCAAACCTGTAACGGGCGCAGATTTACGTGCTGCTATAGAGGCTGTGCTAGCGGATCGACCAATTCAAGGCGAGCAAAAGCCTAGTGTTGGTTGCAATATTAAATGGAAACCGGGCAATCAACCAAGTTACTTTGGAGTTTAATTAATTTAGAAATTTTTTTGTTATTGCTCCTCGGTCATTTGTATTTACAAAGCACAAATGACGATTTGTCAGGCTTTTCAAACAAGAACATCCCTCAAATGAGTGAATAAAAATCCTCTCTAACCTATGACAACTCACTAGTAAGGAGGATTTTATTCACTGGCTCTCAATGTTTAATTTCTAAATTAAGGATGTAATTTCCCAATTGGAGGTCTCCAGTCCACAATTCGTATTCCACGCGCAAACGTTCTGGTAGAGGATACCCGTCTAGTGTCAGGTTACGAGTGAAATTACGCAGGCGAATGGGTTCGTTATGTTGTATTGATGCTGTGGGTAACCAATAACGAGTAATACCATAGACGCCCTGTTCCCAGAAGTGACGGTAACTCAACTGACCGTTACCTTGCATGGTCATAATGACTCGGTAAGGTGTAATCTCTAACCAAAGGACTCGGGGGCTACTGGAATTATTGACGCTGTCTTCTATTGGAGAATCATTTCTCTGTTGACCCTGAGAGCTTTTTACTTCACAATTCTTTACAGGTGGTGTCGTCAAAAGCAGATGGAAGCGATCGCGATCTTTTTGGTAGAGTGTAGCAGCAGTTTCGACAACAGACCAAACCGGTAGATCTGTAGAAATCAGTGATAGACAGACGGGCTTGCGATGGTGAGTAAGCATGGGAGCGATAATAAAAGCCAATAAACGTTTCAGAAATTAATAAATATCAGTAGATCTGGCGTGACAGGGAAAGCGATACGATACTAGCGCAGTCTCACGCCAGTTTATCCTAATGTCAGCTTCTGTTATAACTGTAGAAAATACAGAAAAATCTTCTCAAAACTTAATCATTCACAAACCAACTTCAGGGTTATCTTTACAAGGTCGCATCCGAGTTCCCGGAGACAAATCTATTTCCCATCGTGCTTTGATGTTGGGTGCGCTAGCTGAAGGCGAAACCACTATCCAAGGTCTGCTTTTAGGGGAAGACCCCTGCAGCACGGCAAGTTGTTTCCAAGCAATGGGGGCTGAAATCTCTGAACTCAATACGGAATTAGTACAGGTTAAAGGTATTGGTTTGGGGAATTTGCAAGAACCGATTGATGTGCTTAATGCTGGTAACTCTGGAACAACAATACGTTTGATGCTGGGGCTTTTGGCGTCTCATCCGGGACGCTTTTTTACTGTCACGGGAGATAATTCACTGCGATCGCGTCCCATGTCCCGTGTGGTTAAACCTTTACAAGAGATGGGAGCCCAAATTTGGGGGCGTAAAGGCAATTCTCTTGCTCCCCTGGCGGTTCAAGGAACATCCCTCAAACCCATTCACTACAATTCTCCTATTGCCTCTGCCCAAGTTAAATCCTGCATTCTTCTTGCAGCTTTAATGACAGAGGGACAAACGACTGTCACCGAACCCGCCCTTTCCCGCGATCACAGCGAACGAATGTTAAGGGCATTCGGAGCAGAATTAACTGTAGACCCCGAAACCAACAGTGTTACCGTGACGGGGCCAGCTAAACTTTACGGACAGAAAGTCATTGTACCGGGAGATATCAGTTCTGCTGCATTTTGGTTGGTAGCGGGGGCAATTACACCAGATTCGGAATTAGTGATTGAAAATGTTGGGGTAAATCCCACCCGTACTGGTATCTTAGAAGCTTTAGAAATGATGGGTGCCGATATCCAACAAGAAAACCAGCGTGTCGTAGCTGGAGAACCCGTAGCTGATTTACGAGTGCGTTCCAGCCGTTTAAAGAGTTGCACTATTGCAGGGGACATCATACCCAGGTTGATTGATGAAATTCCAATTTTGGCAGTAGCAGCAGCTTTTGCTGTCCCTGGATTGATTGCAGCATCAGTTTGAATAAAGCCAACTCTTTTATCTGGTATACCAATATCTACGCTAGAACGCTCCGTGCCACTAATGACACCAACCGTTACAGTTTCCTGCAAACCTAATGGATTTCCAATGGCGATCGCCCATTGCCCTTGCCGAACCCTATCGGAATTACCAATCACCACTGCTGGTAAATTATTCTCTGCTTTTACCTGAATCACAGCCACATCAGTCACTGGGTCTTTCCCTAAAACTTTACCAGTCAAAATGCGACCATCTTGAAAGGAGACGGTCACCGTATCTGCTCGATCCACAACATGTGCATTGGTCAAGATTAAACCACTAGGGTCAATCACAAAACCAGAGCCAAGCCCCCGCACAATTTGTTCCGAAGGAGGAACTGCCCGCGCCCCGCCCAAAAAAGGTTTGAGAACATCTGGAACATCCCCTCCTAAAGTACGGGAAACGTTCACCTGAACAACAGCAGACTCTGTTTTATCTACAGCCTGTGTAACAAAATTAGATTCGGGGTCAATCTGTGCAAGAATAACATTGCTATTAATATTAGCTAAACCTTCAGAGGCATAAGCGGGGCTTAACCAACCACCAACCAATACAATACTAAAACTTATTAAAAGGATAAATATGCAATAAGATAGTTTGGACAACAACTGCTGAAGATCGATTGCCACAATCTGCGCTGTTTTTCGTTTTGTTAAACCAGAAAGTGCAACATTACCGTACTTAAATCTTGAATGGACGACCAATAGGGACAAGTAAGCAGATTTACCCATCATAACTTGAATCAACTTGCGGAGAATACGTCCTAGTGAGGAAAGTCTTCGGTAGTGTATCTGTGGGCTGACCGCCCCGTCCGTTCTTCTAATTGTTGCAAGATGTAAACCATACATATTTTTATTCCTCTGTTAACGTATATCAAACCGAAAGCACCCTATCTGAAGCAGTATGCTTTCTAGCCTGTCTACAGAGTATTAGCGAGTAGGCATAGCAAAACTTCATTCAATTGGTAGATTTTGGTGGACAAATGACAAAAGACAACTAAAACCCATTAACTATATTGGAACCGACCTACTTATCTAAAACTGTTTGTAAAAACGTAAAAATAGTACAGAATAAGCGCAATAAAAACGTCTAACGAGGTGCATAGAATGAAACTGCGGGAATTATTAGCGGCTGTTGACAGTATTATGCAATTACCAGACCATCCAGCAATGGATGCAGAAATTCAGGGATTGAAGACAAATTCTCACGCTTGCGATTCGGGAGATTTATTTATCGGGATGCCTGGAACACGGGTTGATGGTGGAGATTTTTGGCAAAGTGCGATCGCCAGTGGTGCAGTAGCAGCCATCATCTCACCCCAAGCCCTACAAAAACACCCTGCCACACCAGAAGCTTGCGTTATTGCATCTGGGGATATGATTAAAGCTTGTGCCCAGTTAGCCAGTACCTTTTACAATTATCCCGGGCAAAAACTCAAACTTGTAGGTGTTACGGGTACAAATGGCAAAACCACAACAACCCACCTTGTAGAACATTTTCTCAATCAAGCAAATTTGTCTACTGCTTTAATGGGGACACTTTATACTCGTTGGAAAGATTTTGTTCAAACTGCTGTCCACACAACGCCTTTTGCGGTGGAACTGCAACAGCAGTTAGCTACTGCAGTAGACGCAGGTAACGAGTATGGAGTTATGGAAGTCAGTTCCCACGCTCTAGCACAGGCTCGAGTCATGGGTTGTCAGTTTGAAGTAGGAGTCTTTACCAATCTGACCCAAGACCATTTGGACTTCCACCGTGATATGGAAGATTACTTTGCAGCAAAAGCACTGTTGTTTAGCCCTAATTATCTCAAAGGACGTGCAGTTATCAACGCTGACGACCCCTACGGTCAGAGGTTAATTGCATCCTTAAATCCGGAGCAGGTTTGGAGTTACAGTGTTAGCGATGCGACCGCAAACTTGTGGATGAGCGACCTCAATTACGAACCTAACGGTGTAAACGGTATGCTGCATACACCCAAAGGTGAAGTCGCTTTTCGCTCACCGCTTGTTGGTCAATATAATTTAGAAAATTTATTAGCAGCGATTGGAGCAGTTTTACACTTAGGGTTAGATTTGCAATTAGTGGCATCGTCAATCTCTGAGTTTCCTGGGGTACCCGGACGAATGGAGAGAGTGCAAATAAGTTCTAACCAGGATATTAGCGTAATTGTCGATTATGCCCACACGCCTGATAGTTTGGAGAATTTGCTAAAAGCCTCACGTCCTTTTATTCCAGGTAAGATGATTTGTGTATTTGGGTGTGGAGGAGATCGCGATCGCACGTACTGCATCATCACGGTCATTTCACCAAAAGTACCGCCGATGAGTTCCTGAATTTTTTTTGCGTAAAGTGCATCAGGTTTTTCTGGTGGCTTGAAATACTGCAGTTTCTTGGTATGATAAAACATGGTTATTTCCTCAGTAAACACTTGGACTGGCACAAATTCAGGCATTCCCCAATATCTGATATTTGTGCCATCCCCTTGTGCTTTCTAGGAAACCTAATTTAAGGCGCTCTGTACATCATTCCATAGTTATATAAAAAAATACTTAAAAAATAAGTAAGCTGACTGAGGGCATTTCGTTGCTAGATAGAGCTTAGAAATTATTTTGAAATCTCCCTACATCCCCTTAAAAAGGGGGATTACACCCAACGCAGCAGTCGATCTGAGCCAGAAAAGTAGTCAAAACCATCTTCATACCAACGTTCATTACGACGATGAATGTTAAAGCAACCTTCATGAATTGAGCCATAACCTGAACTGTTATTGAAGCGATTAGACGCAAAAGATGGTAGCTGACGCTGGTGGGAAATGAAATCTGTATATATTTCTACAACTCCACTGTGGTATTTCACATTACGGTCGTACTCATTCCAATTATCCCCACTAAAACGCAATAGAAACGAATTAGTTGCAGTAGCCGCATGGTTATTATCACCAGCAAAACCACCTCTTTCGTCTGACACAACTAGTGCCAATGATTGGTAGGCAACATCTCCAAATAGCTTAGGTCTTTGGTTACCAAAGCTATTGCCATCAATATCATAATTACTTGCTTCATAGGCAGGGTCTAAGGCTGTGAGATGGGCTACTTTGCCAAAAAGAAAGCCAATTTCAGCAGCAACATAAGCTCCCAAACTAAAGCCCACAAGACTCAATTGCTGGGCTTCTATTTCCAGGCTTTTGAGAGTGTTGGCAGCCCACCGAGCAACGGGAGCTATTGCTCCTGCTGTGTAATTAGGTTGTAGTCCCTTGTCTTCATCATGATTGGCTGGGGCACGCCAATCTAGAGCCAGAATTTGTTTCAAAGGGTTCTGTTTAGCTAGTTCCTTCTGTAAATTGCTAAAAATCTCGTCATCAGAGGAGTTTTTCCAACCATGAATGACTAGGATTGTCTCCCGTCCATATTCAATGCCTTGGTAGGTTCGACCATTTGCATCAAAACGGTAGAGATGAACACCATCCTCATAATACCTCGGTTTAACTTCACTTTTATCCTCTCTCAATCCGAAATTAGCAATATCCCCTACTATCTCACCAGGTAAAGCCCTTTGAGTACTAACAATTTGCTCTGAAGTAACTAGTGTAGACCTAAGACCGGAAAAATAGCATTCTGTTGAGAGTGAATCGTGACTTAACGCCGAAATTGTTTGTTCAGTAGCTAAAAGATTGTTTTTAGTATGTTGACTTGTGAAAACTGAGACGTCAACAGTTTGTAAGTTTCTAAAATCATTCATCGCTAAAAACCCAGTTTCTTTGAGTTTGGTCAACACAATATCAGTTTTGGCAACGGACAGAAACCGGGTTTTTTAGCCCCTTGCTGGAATACTGTACCGGTTTTCTAGAACATATCTGCAGGGTCAGTAGATTGGAGTTTGCGGGTAGCGATCGCCCCAGAAATAGTAGACATGATAATAGTCAATATCAGTACCTGCAATCCCCGAATCACAGTCATATACATCGGCAACGTTGTTGCAGTACGAGTGAGATGGTAAAGCCCTAAAGAGACTACCACTCCCGGTATAAAACCCAGTACTGCCAAAATCAAAGCTTCTTCAAATATCACACTGAGTAGATAATAATTGCGATACCCCATTGCTTTGAAAGTTGCGTATTCTTTAACGTGAGTATTGACATCTGCAGAGAGGACTTGATAGACAAGAATCACTCCCACTACAAACCCCATTGATACACCCAGGCTAAAAATAAACCCGATTGGGGAATTTCTTCGCCAGAAGTTGTTTTCAAATTCAGTAAATTCTGCGTGAGTTAGCACTTTGACATCATTTCTGAGGTAAGTTTGTAAGAATGCTGCTACCTGTTTTGGGTCATAGCCCGGTTTGACGTGAATCAAACCCAGACTGATACTGCTAGACTGTCGCGTGGGAAATAGCCGTAAAAAGTTTTGATCGCTGACAATCAAACTACTTTCAGCGCCAAAGGAAGCCCCGACTTTAAATAAACCAGTAATAGTAATCGTGCGCCCTCCTATTTCAGTCGTGAGAGTTTTACCGCGATCTATTTGGGCGATCGCGTTTTGATAATCACCTCTAGAACCGCGATCGAACAAAGCGGTATCTGGTAGCTTAATTGCCTGTAATTGCCGATTAACATCCGGTAAGTCAAAGGCTGGCTTATCTG
>NZ_BAAFZH010000028.1:0-24107 GCF_054684315.1 Scytonema sp. NUACC21
GTAGTAGACCGTCCAGACGGGAAAGCCCGTTGGTTTGTAGTCGATGAACGGGGTCAATCTCATAGTCTTGCACCTCGGCAATTTACCTTTACAGTAACAGGGCAAACCTACAAGCCCTCGCAGATTCCCGAATTTCTCGAAGCCGTCAAGTCTTATTTAGATCCGTCTAGCTTGGAAGTGGCTTGGGAACTCCTGGTAGAAACGGGCGAAACAGCCACTCCAGCAGATATGGCGAATTTGCTATTTTCAGAAACAGAAGCGCATCACGTTTATGCCGCTCACTACTTATTGTCGGAGGACAAAATATACTTCAAGCAGAAAGCAGATGCTTACGAACCGCGAACTGCAGCAGCGGTGGCAGAACGCAAACACCAACTTGAAGTAGAGGCACTCAAAGCTAAGGGACAACAGGAATTTTTGACGCGAGTCGAACAGGCGCTCAAAGGGGAGACAGTAGAGTGGCAGCGTCACGATCGCCATAAGTTAGAAGCCCTAGAAAAGTATGCCGCACTCCTTGCCGACATTGTGCGTGTGGGGTTAAACTATGACTCCCTTTCTCGGGCATATCCACCTCCTCAGCCAGTTCAAGAAACAATGAACTTGCTCGGACGCCCCGCAACTCCCCAAGGAGCATTTCAACTCTTGGTGGATGTAGGTTGGTGGAGCGAGCATGAGAACTTATTTTTACGGCGTTCGTCAATTCCCATACAGTTCCCTAGTAAGGTGTTAGAAGTGGCGCAAGAGCGATTGGACTCACATCCGCCAGATCGGGATATTAATCGTCTGGATCTCACACACCTCAAGGTGTATACCATCGATGATGAAAGTACCACCGAGATAGATGATGGTCTGAGTTGGGAACAACTCCCGAATGGCAGGGAAAGGTTGTGGGTACACATTGCCGATCCCACTCGCTGGTTGATGCCAGAAGACGATCTGGATTTAGAAGCAAGAAAACGAGGCAGCACCGTCTATTTGCCAACAGGCATGGTTCCTATGTTCCCCGAAGTTTTGGCAACCGGACCCATGAGTTTGGTTCAGGGGAAAATTTGTTATGCCTTAAGTTTTGGCATTATTTTAAACGAAGCAGGAGCTGTAGAAGAATTCAGCATTCATCCAAGTCTGATTAAACCAACCTATCGCCTCACCTATGAAGATGTAGATGAAATGCTGGATTTGGGCGTACAGGCAGAACCAGAAATAGCAGCAATTGCCCGTTGGGCACATCAGCGCAAAGCATGGCGGTATGCCCAAGGAGCAATCAGTATCAATATGCCTGAGGCAATGATTAAAGTCAAAGGAGAAGATATCAGCATCGATATCTTAGAAGACTCTCCATCCCGGCAATTGGTGGCTGAAATGATGATACTTGCTGGTGAAGTCGCCGCACGCTACGGTCAAAAGCATAACATTCCCTTGCCCTTTCGCGGTCAACCACAGCCGGAGTTACCACCAGAGCAAGAATTAGTACAACTTCCTGCAGGATTTGTTCGTGCTTGTGCCATGCGGCGCTGTATGCCCAAGAGTGAAATGAGCATTACTCCTGTGCGTCATGCGGGTTTGGGTCTGGATACTTACACTCAGGCAACCTCTCCCATCCGCCGTTACAGCGACTTGCTCACCCACTTTCAACTAAAAGCACATCTGCGCGGTGATGTGCTGCCCTTTACAGCAGAAGAACTCAAAGAAGTCATGATGACTGTATCTACCATTACCCAAGAGGTGACAATGGTAGAGCGTCAAACCAATAGATATTGGGCTTTAGAATACCTGCGCCGAAATTTTGATAAGGTTTGGCAGGCAGTGGTTCTGATGTGGTTGAGAGAAGACAGTGGTTTGGCACTCATTCTATTAGAGGAATTGGGTTTGCAGTTACCTATGTCTTTCAAACGTTCAGTGAGGTTAGGCGAACAACTGTTAGTTAAGGTGGCCCACTCCGATCCCCATAAGGATTTCATCCAGTTTCAGGAAATCATTTATCAGGAAGCTTGATTTTGTCCGCACACCTTGGTGCGGACAATTTTTGCTTGTGGGACGATTGACTTGTCATTTAAAGAGGACGGCAATGGTTGTTATGAATCAACCATATCAGCCATGAAAATTCAAATTTTAAGTGATTTACACCTTGAATTCCAACCTTTCCATATTCCACATACAGATGCTGATGTTTTTGTCCTTGCTGGAGATATTAATCTAGGGAAAAAAGGAGTTGCTTGGGCAGTAGAAAATATTCCAAGTAAACCAGTTATATATGTATTAGGAAACCACGAATATTATGGTGCAGCTTATCCAAAGCTGGTTACGGATACCATTTAACCCGGTAAAATCTTGTAACTAGTACTAAATTCTACTGTGTATTAGGGTGTATCCTCCCCAGCCCGAAATTTCTAACTTTAATTCGTCAACTTGACTCTGGTATGAGTCTCGGTGCAGCTTCCACCGTTCCGGTTCTGCCTTCAATTGTTCATTGCTATCTAACTCTGCTATAGACTGTTCAAAGCGTTGCAACCAATCTAAGGAATTTTGATACTGTTGCTCGTTTTTGATCATTATGGTTTCCACCTTTGTAAATCTATAGCAATAATTCCTTTATGCGTGTTCGTCCTGGTATCAAATTGAAAAAAATCTATGTAGGCTGTACCGGAATCATTAGCAGGATAACTTGACGGAAAGATTTCACCCTTATACTTAATTTTTTGTTCGGCACGACGCAGCGCGAAATTAAATAAAACCGGAGCAATAGATTCTAGATAATTTATATCAACCCCATTATCCTCCCAACAAGCATCAAAGTCTCCAGGCTTTTGTTTATTGGTGACAAAACTACCATCAATATAAATAGTTCTACAACCTGCTGCTTTTAATTGAGTCATTGCCAGTTCTAAACCATCTACCATGCGCTGTCTAGTTAAAGAAGTACCAAATATTTCCTTAAATTCCTCCCATTCTGCCCAGTGTATTCCTGGTGGTAAATTACCATTCTCTTCAAATTCTGGAATCATTTCTCACACCCTAACACAGTTTTATTATCCGGTTATGAGTGTCCCATAATTATTTAAACTCAGCAGGGTCTAACAAAACTAAATCCTTGAGACAATCATCAGCATACACTCTAAAACCTACAATTACTCTTTTGATTCTGGCTCACTCACGCATTTAATAAATCTGATTCCTAAATTTGTTATATAAATTTCATCATTTTCTAGTGCGGATTGGTGTATGAATCCTCCTGCTGCTGCAATAGTTAATCCATCCTGAATTATATACTTTTGGCATAATCCCATAATCCTTAAATCTTCTATAGAATCTTTTATTTTTTCAAGGTCTAGATATGTATGCTTAGTTTCCAGAAAATTTTTTATATTTTCTGCTATTGTGCGTCCATTTCCTTGCTTATATAAATCAAATATTGCATCTATAACTTTTGCATCATTTGGAGATAGTTTTCTTAAAGTATCGATCTATACAGGTTTTACTTCTTCACCTGAAATTTCGTATAGTAAAAGCTCAATCCATTTCTTTCGCAAATTCTCATCTTCTTTTAGCGGAACATTTTCAAGCCCTTGTATAAAAGTTTCATCGCTTGGTGGTATTACTTGTATCTTTCTTTGGTCTATTTTTTCCTTAACCTCTAATATAGCGCTAACAGCTTTTAAAGCATTTTTTTTATATCTGATATTGTCAATTTCGTCTGCTAATAGTAATCCTACTTTTTCAGCAGCAGGGCCAAATATTGTTTTGATTGCTTCTTTAATACCTGATTCCTTCCAAAGTTCTACAGCCGAACTAGCAAATTTTCCTAGTCCTGTTAAATCTTCCATTGTTTGTCTCGCCTCTAATGTTAAGGGTTTTCACTATGTTAGCGTAGTTGACTCTCAACCATGACGTGTTTACTGCTTATAAAGCTAGTTTAGGCTTTATTTGGGCTTGATTTTTGTCTAAGTCCCATTAGTAGATAGTAGTTAGTAGTTTTCCACTAACCACTAACTACTAACTATTCATGTGAATTAATTGCAGAAAAGATGGATGAGTAATCCGCGTTAGAAAATGACATTTTCATTGCCCTTTCTAGAATGTCCCGCACACCTTCAATCCCAGCGACATTTAAACCAGCGGATTTTGCCTCAGATATAAATAAATCTGTGTCTTTCATCAAGTGTTTTGTCGGAAAATTGGGATTTGCATAGTTCCCCTCCAGCATCCGTTGGAGCTTTTTATCAAAAGTTGGTGCGTAAAGGGCGCTGTTACGCAAAATTTCCATAAACAAATCTACATCGATACCTTGTTGCTGAACAAAACTCAGGCTGAGAGAAAAAGCAGTCGTCAGAGAAGCAATTAATTGATTAAGTGCTAATTTAAGTGCTGCAGCAGTTCCCACAGAACCAACAAGTACGGGTTCTGGACCAAAATTTTTCAATAAATCTAAATAGCGCTGGTACTGTTGTCGGAGTGCGCCCACCATAACAATCAAGTTACCAGCTTTTGCTTCTGGAATGCTACCAAGGACAGGTGCTTCTATATACTCGCCACCAGCCGCAATCACTGCATCTCTAATTTCCCTGCTTTCTGTGGGAGTAATTGTTCCCATCTGGATAACACAGCGCCCCGCAACAGTTCGCCAAGACCTATCTGAAAGTAAAACACTATATATAGCTGCAGCGTTACTCAGCATAAGAATGACACAATCAGCAGCATTGATTGCTTGATAGGAGTGGGTTACAACTTGAGCACCTGCAGCTTTGAGTGGTTCTAACTTTTCTGGGGACACCGTAGCCAGCCAAACGATTCGCCACCTATTCGCTAAAAGCGAGTCAGTAGAAGTCTTTGTCCGCTGCTACCCCTCCAGCAAATTATTGCAAGGCAGTATCGACAGCTTCAAAATGAGCGGTCGTGGCTTGGTAATTCGCAAAGACTTTGCCGTTGAAGAAATGTCCTTTGAAACTGATGCTGTCGCCATTGACTTTAGCTCCGTTCTCAGTGGCAAACTCAGTCTCAAGCAACCAACTCAAGCTATTGCCCAAGTCATCCTGTCGGAAGCAGGTATTAATCAAGCTTTTAAAGCTGAATTGGTGACAAAGCGTTTAATAAATCTTACTTTACCAGCATTGACAGCATTATCTGATGGCAAGCCCGTCTCCTTTCCTGAAATTCAAGTACAGCTCTTACCTGAAAATCGGTTGCGTATTTTTGCAAAAGCTGATTTAAGCAACGGAGAACCCATACCATTGCATATTGTTGTTTCTGTAGCTGTTGAACGGCGGCGGCATATTTCTTTTAAAAACCCCGTAGTTGAACTTGAGCAAGTGCCAGACACGCAAAAAGAAATTTCGCAAACTCTCAGCCTAGCACTGGTAGAAATTTTAGATAATATGGTCGATTTAGATCGGTTTGACCTAGATGGGGTCAAAATGCGTCTGAATCGCTTAGAAACTGAAGGACAACGGCTAATTTTCAGCGGATATGCTGAAATTGAGCGTATTCCCAAAAGTTCTTAACCACTAACCACTAACCACTAACCACTAACCACTAACCGATACAATCTTTTGCAGAACGATCGTTTCCAGGGAAAGTGTCGTGTCGCATACAACTTCATCGCCGCAACTGCAACGTGAGTTAGGGGTTGTGGGTGCAACTGTGATGGGACTGGGTTCAATTATCGGAACTGGGGTCTTTGTCAGTATTGGTATTGCCGCTGGAATTTCTGGTGCAGCAGTGATTATAGCCGTGATTGTTGGAGCGTTGGTGGCAACTTGCAACGGGCTTAACAGTGCCCAGCTTGCTGCCAATCATCCTGTTAGTGGTGGTACTTATGAGTATGGTTACAAATATCTAAATTCTTGGCTTGGATTTACGGCTGGATGGATGTTTTTGCTAGCAAAATCTGCCTCTGCAGCTACCGCTGCTTTGGGTTTTGCTGGTTACTTTCTCAACGCTACGGGTCTGACGGGACGTGGTTTGCTTATACCTTTGGCTTTAGCATCTGTGTTAGTTCTTACAGCGATTGTTTTAAGTGGGATTCGTCGCTCTAATTTTGCCAATATTGCGATCGTGTCCATCTCAATGCTGTCTCTAGTTTTCTTTATTCTGGCGGGAATACCTAAAGCTGTGACAAATGGGGCGGAAAATCTCACACCTTTCTTTAAAGACTCTGTAGGAACAGTACTCCATGCTAGTGCTTTGATGTTTGTCGCTTATACCGGCTACGGTCGCATAGCCACTATGGGGGAAGAAGCGAAGGAACCACGCAAAACAATTCCAAAAGCGATCGTTGTGACGATGATACTAACAATGGTGCTTTATGCAGCTGTTGCCGCTGTTGCTGTTACGGCAGTAGGACCGGATACTCTTGGTGCATCGGCGTCACAAGGACAGGCAGCCCCTTTGGAAGCAGCAGCCCGCAGTTTTGGCATTCCCGGCGGACCCCAAATTTTGGCAGTTGGTGCAATTTTTGCCATGCTGGGAGTGCTGCTCAATCTAGTTTTGGGCTTATCGCGTGTATTGCTGGCAATGGGGCGGCGGCGAGATATGCCCAGAATATTCGCTAGGTTGAATCAATCGGGAACAACTCCTACTCCCGCCGTCATTGTTGTAGGTATGGCAATTGCTCTTCTCGTTTTGATTGGAAATGTTAAAACCACTTGGTCTTTCAGTGCCTTTACCGTTTTGATTTACTACGCAATTACTAACTGGGCTGCGTTTTACTTGACACCATCAGAACGACTGTATCCTAAATGGCTGGCACTTGCTGGTTTGGCAGCTTGTCTGTTTCTGGCTTTTTGGGTAGAACCTTTTATTTGGCAGGTGGGTGTAGCACTTATTATTGCTGGTTTAATCTGGCACGCTGCTGCTCAGAAATTGACATCTTGACAGATACACAAGTTGAATTTACCCCCCTTTGTCTCTCTCGATCAAGCCGTGTACATACAAGTTGAATGTATCCTCCCTTAATCCCCCTGAATAACCAGCAGTATTTTTTATCAACTCTGGGCTAGAGAGGGGTAAAAGCAAAAAAGCGTCCTCCGGAAAGAGGGCGCTTTAATTATTTCGAGAGACGGAATATATCCCATCTCTACATTATTATTAACCGTTGATTGCGGGAGCGCTGATTGCAACAGGAGCAACTTCAGCCGCAGCCAAGTCGAGGGGGAAGTCGCTAACCTATCGGTGTTTCATACAGATGTTGATAACTACCAGGTGTTGCTAACCGATAACTTTGGCTTTTTTGCAAATGTTGCCAATGCTGCAGTTAGCGTGACTGGACTTGAATTTGAGATGAGAACACAACCAATACAAGGGCTAGAGTTGGTGGCTGGTGTTGGCTATGTCAACAGCCAATTCAAAGACTACACCAATCCGTTTACAGGTGTAAACTTCAGCAACAATCGCGTTCCCTTCGCACCAGAAGTTACTTATAACGTTGCGGCTCAATATCGAAGTCCTGGCGGTATTTTTGCCCGTTTGGAATTGCGCGGTTACGGCAAAACTTATTTTGATGATGCCAATCAAGTTAAGCAAGATCCATTTGCGCTGGTGAATGCCCGAATTGGTTATGAAGGAGCTAACTACGGTATTTACTTATTTGCTAATAACTTGTTTGATACAAGCTATATTACGTCTGGGTTCTTGTTCTCACCGCCGAATGCGATCGCGGGATTTGGCGAGCCGCTGACTTACGGAGTGCAAGTTCGTGCCAATTTATAACAGTATCATGAGACCAAAGCTAGTTCTGCTTGCGACCCTCTATATTTCTCAGTTCATCCCTACCACGTTCTTTATCCAGACACTACCCGTTTTCATGCGACAACAAAATATGTCGCTCGATGCCATTGGATTTTTGGGTTTGTTAGTTATTCCGTCAGGGTTCAAGTTTCTTTGGTCACCGCTCATTGACCGCTACCATTTAGGTAGGCTAGGACATTATCGCGGTTGGATTATTTGTTTTCAATTGTTGTTAACCTCAACCCTGTTTGTCAATGCTTTTGTTGATATCCGAAATAACTTAACTGTATTGCTCATTTGTATGTTTTTGGCGTGTTTGTTTTCCGCTAGCCAAGATATTGCAACTGATGCATTAGCAGTCAATTTGCTTGAACCCCAAGAACGCGGATTGGGGAACGCCATTCAATCTGGGGGAAATGTTTTGGGAGCAGTTATTGGCGGTGGTGTCATGCTGATTCTGCTAGAGAAAGTGGGATGGCGGTATAGTCTAATTGCTATGTCAATCTTCATGCTACTAAATCTATTGCCAACATTGGTTTATCGAGAACAAGTTTCTGCAAAATCAAAAAACTTAAGCTTTTTTAGAGCGTACTTTCAGCCGTTTGTTAACTTCTTCTCTCGTTCAAAAATGCTATCGTGGCTTTTCGTCGTGTTTCTGTATATGACTGGCGATAGTGTGACGAGTATATTAATTCGTCCGCTCTTGGTAGATAGGGGTTTATCTTTATCAGATATTGGCTGGGTATTGGGTATAGTCAGTTACAGCGCCCGCATTGCGTCAGCCTTATTTGCTGGAGTGATGATTGTGCGGTGGGGACACAAGCATTCTCTAATTTTGTTTGGAATTATAGCAGCCCTGACTACGCTCTTGTATATTGTGCCAGCAATGGGCGTTGCTAGTTTACCTGTACTGTATGCCGTGTGTATTCTAGTTAACGCAACCCAGAGTATGGCATATACGGCATTGCTTAGCGCCGTGATGGACAAAAGCGAACGTGCAACTGCTGCAACCGATTATACAATTCAAGTTTCAATAATGTTTTTAGGTGGAATTGCCGCCACAATTTTGAGCGGGATTCTTGCACAAAGAACAGGGTACACCCCGACGTTTCTCATCAGTGCGGCTGTGAGTTTATTAAGTGTGTTTTTTACAACTAAAGTATACGATTCTGCCGCAAAAAGCATGTCTTAATATTTACCCCATAGAAGTTTGACAGCTTGTCTTTTGACGCTAGGTGCTGTGTGGGGCGCAAAAAAGGGCAGAACCTTGTCTGCCCATACCCGAGAGTTCAATTATTTGTTTGAAATGAAAAAATTGGAACAGAAGCCAAAATTTATCTCAAAGCTTAGTAGCGCCGAGAGTAGCTTCCACCATTGTTTGAGCGTCGCCCGCCACCAAACGAAGAACCTCTGTCTTCCCGTGGCTTAGCCTTATTGACCTTCAGACTGCGGTTCATCCATTCGGCACCGTCAAGAGCCTCAATAGCTGCAGTTTCTTCTGCATCGCTTTCCATGTCCACAAAGGCGAAACCCCGCACGCGACCTGTTTCCCGGTCTGTAGGTACTTTAACGCTCTTCACAGTTCCATATTCTGCAAAGACCTGTCTGAGGTCTTCTTGTGCGACCTCATAGGATAGATTACCAACATAAATCGACATAAAACTTCTCCAGAATCAAATTATGTAGAAATTTAGATTCGGAGAGACACTTGTAAGTAGATAAAGACAAATTGCACAACCGAATATAATTCTATGTACTAAGAATAACACAAATTTCCAAATGTGTAAGGAAATTTCAAATATTGGTCATTTGTCAAATGACTAATGACTTTCTGCTCAAGCTGCTATCTCTATTGAAAATGCCCGTCTCTACGGACAATGAGAAGATTATAACCGAAATCTAGAGTTGAGAGTAGAAGAGCGCACTCAAGACCTTTCACAAACCCTAGAAATTCTCAAAGCCACCCAAGCCGAACTGCTCTTTGAAAACGAGTTACTTAAAAGTGCCGAACAACCCTCAACCTTTGACTATCAAGTGGGAGGAAGTTTGCCGATGGATGCTCCCACTTATGTTGTGCGCTCAGCAGACCGTTATCTCTACAAAGCCTTAAAGCGCGGGGAATTTTGTTACATTCTCAATCCCCGGCAGATGGGCAAGTCAAGCCTGATGGTACGCATGATAAACCATCTCGAGCATGAGGGATTTAACTGCGGGGCAATCGATCTGACCCGCATTGGTAGCGAAAACATCACGCCTAACCAATGGTACAAAGGATTGACAGTAGAGCTATGGCGAAGTTTTGATTTACTAAGAAAGGTAAATCTAAAAACTTGGTGGCAAGAGCAAGGAGATATTTCTCCGGTTCAGAAGCTGAGTCAATTTATCGAAGAATTTTTGCTCGTTGAAGTGGCTCAAAATGATGACACTATCTCTAAAAATCTGGTAATTTTTATCGATGAAATTGATAACGTCTTGAGCTTGAATTTCCCAGTTAATGACTTTTTTGCTCTGATTCGCTCCTGCTATAACCAGCGTAGTATGAATCCAGAGTATCGATGTTTAACCTTTGCTCTTTTTGGAGTCGCCACCCCTAGCGACTTAATTACTGACCACCAAAGAACGCCGTTTAACATCGGTCAGACTATTCAATTGGAAGGCTTTAAAGAACATGAAGCACAACCTTTACTTCAGGGATTGGCAGAGAGAGTGAGCAATCCTCAAACACTCCTAAAAGAAGTGTTAGCTTGGACTAGTGGTCAGCCTTTTTTGACCCAAAAGCTATGTAACCTCATCCGCAATTCTTCATCTCCTGTTCCTACCAACAGAGAAGCTGAATGGATTGAAAATTTGGTGCAAACTAAGGTAATAGAGAATTGGGAATCCCAGGATGAACCAGAGCATTTGCGAACCATCCGCGATCGCCTCCTCAATAGCAAACAATCCATTCGGCTACTCGAACTCTATCGACAAATTTTGCATCAAGGAGAGATTGTTGCAGTTGATAGTTCAGAGGAAAGAGAATTGCTTTTGTCGGGGCTAGTAGTCAAGCAACAGGGAATTTTGAAAATCCAGAACCGTATTTATGAATCAATCTTTGTTTGATTAAATTAAGTTCGCCTGTAAGCCTCTGCGAAATTTGCCAAAAATTTGACCTTAACAAGCTACTAGCGACAGGAGATGATAAAGTTAGTTCTGTCGAGTTTTTCCTCTAATACACTTACATGGGCAAGATTCCAATAATTGATTTTTCTCTCTTTACCAACGGGGATACGATAGATAAACAAACTGTAGTTAAGCAAATTTATTTAGCTTGTCATGAAATTGGTTTCCTATATTTAAAAAATTTTGGCATATCTCAAGATTTAATTGAGCAAGTATTCAGACAAAGCCAAGACTTTTTCAATTTGCCTTTGGAAGCCAAGCAACAACTCGCTTGGAGTGATGAATTCAGCAATCAAGGTTACGTTGGTATAGAAAGAGAACGCCTCAATCCCAATCAACCAGGGGATTTAAAAGAAGCCTTCAATGTAGGCAAAAACTTTGTTGCAATCAACAATTTTTCTTTGAACGCAGAATTTCGCGCTTGCATTCCCTCCTTTTATGACGCTTGCACCGAACTTGCTAATAAAGTGCTGCAAGCTTTCGCGTTGGCTTTGCAATTGCCAGAAGATTTTTTTGCCACAAACCACAACCAGCAAAATCATACTTTGCGATTGCTGCACTATCCCTCATTGTTGCAACCAGCTAAACCAAGACAAGTTCGTGCTGGGGAACATTCCGACTATGGCAGTATTACACTGTTGTTTCAAGATGAAGTTGGAGGATTAGAAGTGCAGACAGCTACCGGAGAGTGGATTGCAGCACGGGGGATTCCCGCTACTGTTGTCGTCAATACTGGGGATTTAATGGAACGTTGGACAAATCACGTATTTTGTTCTACCAAACATCGGGTAATGATTCCTCAAGATGATAGGGTCAAGCAATCGAGATATTCTGTAGCTTTTTTCTGCCATCCTAACGATGATACAGAAATTGTGTGTCTCGAAAGCTGTCAGAAGGATAAGCCTGCAATATATCCCCCTATCCTTGCCGGACAATATCTTTTAAGCCGTTTGCAAGCAACGTATTGAATCTTTACACCTTGACATACTCCCCAGGCTAAAGGCGTGGGGATTCTTTACGCTTCATCGACTGACGCTACCGAAGTAGTCTGACTCTGTCTCGACGTACATTTAGGTTTAGATGCACGGGACTATGATAAGTACGTCATTGAAAAAACCAACGAAACTGCAGGGCGCGTCTTCCCAGTCATGCTGGATGTGGAACGTCCGGAATTCTACGATCGCCTGGAAATTTGTGTCAAGAATAACGAAAAATTGACAGCGATCGCTAACTCCAACACCCCCAAATTCCTGCAATTCTTCCAGAAGCTACCCTATTACATCTCCAACGGCTGGCAACTCCTGCGGTTGTACTTCATCAAACCAGTTGATGCTATTGCAGCTCAAGGCACAGCGCGTTAATTTGCCGCGATAAATCTGTCTAATAAAAAATGTAGAGATGTTATTTATAATGTCTCTACATTTTTTGTTAATGATTTAGTGGTTAATAGTTATATATTTCCTTTTGTTTTCTAAAATTGTAGAATTGCTACAACCAAACTAAACTTAGTTTATAGACTTAGTTTTTTAAGATTATGGAAACTGTAAATATCCATCAGGCTAAAACAAACCTCTCTCGGCTACTGTCCCGTGTAGAGCTTGGAGAAGAAATTGTTATTTCAAACCGGGGTATTCCAATTGCAAAGCTTGTTCCATTTCGGACATCGTTAGATCGACGATCTAGTTTGGGAAAAGACCGGGGACTGTTTACCGTACCAGATGACTTTAATGCTCCTTTACCAGAAGATATACTAGCGGCATTTGAGGTTGGTGTAGAGTGAGACTTTTATTGGATACTCAATGCTGGTTATGGTGGTTTGAACATGATATTACCTGAAAAATGCTGTAAGTTTGCCTGCGCGAACTCATGAAAATTAAGGTTTTAAAACTCACCCAGGTGGGTTTTGCTTGTATAGCTGTGAATTCTATTCGCCTGGGCTGTAGGAAAAAATGCAAACGTTAGATGCGATTATTTCCTATTGCTAATACCATCACACAATTTGCGATCTTCTTCCTTAACATTGGGATTATTTTTAAGATAATTGTACGTCCAATAGTCATGAATCCAAGCACAACCCTTTGCCAGTAAATCATCCAGATCGAAATTCCACAAGCGCGTACTGTCATCACCTGCGCTGGTAATGGTCTTGCCATCTGGGCTGAAGGCTACACTTCTGACAAAATCGCTATGCCCTTCAAAACGATTTCGTTCTTCTATCTTGTAAACAACTTTATGTAAAGCAGAGATTGCCTTGAATCGAGTGTCACCTTCTAATCTCTTGCTTTTCACCTTTTTTCCCAGTTTCAAACCGACGGCTAATGCATCAAGTTCAAGGTAGGAAGCCAGTAAGTTTTCTGTCGTTAAACTTTGTGCCAGAATTTCTGCATTAACTTGAAGTTTTTCTGCTTGTGTTTTGGCATTGTTTGCTTCTGTTTCTCTTTGCTTGGCAATGTCTCGTTGCTTTTGAGCTTCTTGCAGACGTTGCACGGCTAATTTTTCAGCCTGTTGGGTTTGTTGAAGAGAATTAGCTAACTGTTGTCCACGTTGTTCTGCTATTTGGCGTTGCTTTGCTTCCGCTTGTTGAGCCAGTTTGGTTTTTTGCAGAGAATCAGCTAACTGTTGTCCGCGTTGTTCTGCAAGTTGGCGTTGCTTTACTTCCGCTTGTTGAGCCAGTTTGGTTTTTTGGAGAGAATCGGCTAACTGTTGTCCGCGTTGTTCTACAAGTTGGCGTTGCTTTTCTTCTGCTTGTTGTAATGCTTCAGCGCGTCTTTGAGCTTTTTGTGCTTCTTGCGCGTTTTGTTGTGCCAACTGTTCGCTCTTTGTAGCATTATTGCGTTGTGTTACTGCTTCTCGACGTTGTTGTTCTGCATGCAACGCTATTGCCACCACCATAACAGAAAATACTGCTGCTGTCATAAGTAAAGGTAGTGACGGCTTGAGGCGTTCCCACAAATCCTGCAACTTCAACGGCAAGTGTTGATTGACCCACTTTAAATCAAATACCCTGTAATAAATTTGATTCCGCACCTTCAATACAGCACCCTCTCGCTTTACCACACCTGAAAGCTTGAGATGGGATTTCACGAGTGACCTTTCTTCATCTAAAACAGGTAGCCTACCGCGACGAATGCTGCGATAATTTGTCAGCACGCCTTCTTCATCTGGTGCGCGTTTGGTTAACATATCCCGCACAAACTGCAAGTTATTATCTTGCTCGCTCATTTTCCCAAAAAAGGTACTGCTGACTATGCCATCAATATCCGCTTGCGACCAACTTTTCTGCTCTTTTTGTCTGATTATGCTGCAAAGTCGTTGCGTTAAATAGGGATGCCCTCCCGTCCATTTCAGCACCCACTTCAGAACTTGCAGTGCTTCATCTTTTGATAAATCCAATCCCTCAGCCAGGGGTTTTGCTTCTTGAACGCACCCCAACTAATTGCAAGCAATATAGTTAGGGATTCTTTCGCTAAGAAACCGCAAGATTTCTCAACGTCTTTCTGGAACTGACAGTGGCGAATACAAAGTCTGCTCTTAAGCGCGCCAAAATCGCGGAACGCAACCGACTGCGTAATAAAGCATATAAATCGGCAGTGAAGACGCTGATGAAAAAATACCTTGCTGCTGTTGAAACCTATGCAGCTAACCCGAGCCCGGAACAAAAGCAAGAAGTACTTGCTCATATGTCTGCCGCTTACAGCAAAATAGACAAAGCTGTAAAACGCGGTGTACTTCATCCTAATAATGGAGCAAGAAAAAAGTCAAAACTGGCTCAACGGCTTAAAGCGCATTCACCTACAGTGGCAACTGCACAATAGTCATAAGTCATAAGTCATAAGTCACGGGTCATTAGTCATGAGTCAAGAGTTGCTGGGTTGAACAAAGGACAAATGGCAAATGGCACTGGACAAAAGACAAATAATAGATGACAAAGGACAAACGATGCAGCTGATTGACACCCACGTTCACATTAACTTTGACGTTTTCCAATCTGATATAGAAGCAGTTCGCAAGCGATGGCAAGAGGCAGGAGTGGTACATCTGGTACATTCCTGTGTCGAGCCATCAGAGTTTACAAGCATTCAAGCCCTAGCTCATCGCTTTCCTGAAGTCAGCTTTGCAGTGGGGTTGCATCCTCTAGATGCAGACAAGTGGAGTGAATTAACAGCTGAAGAAATAATTTCTCTGGCTCGTTCTGATTCCAAAGTTGTAGCAATTGGGGAAACGGGGTTGGATTTTTACAAAGCAAGTAACTACGACCAACAGTTGCTGGTGTTCGAGGCTCAGTTAGAAATTGCGGCTGAGTTGAACTTGCCAGTGATTATCCACTGCCGCGATGCAGCAAGTGAACTGAAAGAGGTGCTAAAAAAATGGAAAGGCATCAAAGGAGATAGGGTTCGGGGAGTCATGCACTGTTGGGGGGGAGACCCGGAAGAAACTCAGTGGTTTCTTGAGTTGGGTTTTTACATTAGCTTTAGCGGGACTGTTACCTTCAAAAATGCCAAACAAATCCAGGAATCGGCAGCAATGGTGAGGAGCGATCGCTTGTTGGTAGAAACAGATTGTCCGTTCCTGTCTCCCGTACCAAAACGAGGTGAGCGGCGCAATGAACCATCCTATGTTCGCTATGTAGCTGAGCAAGTGGCTCGATTGCGAGGAGCAACACCAGTAGAGATAGCCGCCCTCACCACCCGCAACGCCTGTGAATTGTTTGGCTTAAAAGTGTAAACTTTCCCTGACACCAGTTTGGTGTCAGGAGAAACACAAAAACTTTGGGAGGACAAAAATATGGTAAAATTAATTCCTCCAAAATCACTAAGCGTGGGTCATAATGGTTAAGGAGGCAACAAATTAATTAAATTAACAGACTAGAGTTGCTTTTTTATTCACTTGACCATCCTGATATCTCTACAGGCGGATGCTCCGATTCAATGACGAACCCTTTGTGATTAGGTTAACCTAGACTTTTCTCCTGGGAAGCGGCTATATAAATACCTATTGTTAAATGAAAATTGTCCGCCCGATAGCGGAGCTAACGGCTAAAGCCGGATCGCAAACCGCAAAAACCAAGCCATCCCAATACAAAGCTAGCTCAGTGGAAGATTATCCTCTGAGCATACAGTCTCATTGCACCGCTAACAAAACACAGTCTGTTCCGTAAAAGCAAGGTTCTTGAGGTGGAAAGAAGTTGCGTATTTAAAATAACGCGCTTTTTGGAGGGGGAAATGAGGATAGCTAAAAAGCTGAAAAAAAATTTACACCATTCATCTTGTGGAAATAAAGACAAGTTCGGAGACGACTTGGCAGGTTTTCCCCAGAAGTTGCCATTACCCTGTTTCCCAACCCACAGATGTCCGCTTTAAATTCAATCCAAGTGCCCGCGTATGCACGCGTGTGGTAGAAGGAGAAGTTCTCACACACAAATAAGTTTAACTAGTTTGACAAAGGTAGAGGCATGACTAACGATTCAATTATGGAACCCGCCTTTATGCTACCCGACTTGATAGAAATCCAGCGTTCCAGTTTTCGCTGGTTTCTAGAAGAAGGGTTGATAGAAGAACTCAACTCCTTTAGTCCTATCACAGACTACACTGGAAAACTAGAGCTCCACTTTTTAGGTCACAACTACAAGCTCAAAGAGCCCAAGTACAGTGTTGAAGAAGCAAAAAGGCGGGATAGTACATACGCGGTACAAATGTATGTACCTACCCGTCTGATCAACAAAGAAACAGGAGAAATCAAAGAGCAAGAAGTCTTTATTGGGGATTTGCCTTTGATGACAGACCGAGGCACCTTTATTATTAACGGTGCTGAACGGGTGATTGTTAACCAGATTGTACGAAGCCCTGGAGTTTATTACAAATCAGAAATTGATAAAAACGGGCGACGGACCTACTCGGCTAGCTTAATTCCCAATCCTCAGAAACAACGCAGGCAGCGTATCCCCGCTCATGAAAACTGGCGTGGTCACTTCTGCCTTCAGCTGGGTCTTTGTCTTTATTTAGCCAGCTTTTACTGGTATAAATTTGCAATGGCTGAAGTTCTGGAGAGACCTGTTTTGTTACCTTACCAAGGCGTTCTGCAAGCACCAAAGACCTATTTTGAACATCTTTTGAAGGCAAATAGCCGACATGAACCTCAAAAGAACGTGGCGGATTGACGTTATAGCCAATCATATCCATCTGGTAGACGGCAACAATGGGAGCTGCGATCGCTGCCTGTCCTCTAGCGTAGGCTTTACTCCCTATCAAACCGTGTTCTTCTGCATTAAACAGTACAAACCGGATGGAACGCTTGGGCGATTTGATGGCAGCTAATTTCTTGATGACACCCGCTATCGCTAAGACCGCAGCAACGCCACTAGCATCATCGTCTCTACCGGGGGCAATATCTGTTTTTGGATTGAAATGGTCGCTAAAGGCTGCTGTAGAATCCAGGTGTGCAGTAATTAGGACAAGTTCATCAGATCCTGTACCGCGTAGTTCTGCCTCGACATTGTGTAGAAGTTGACCCTCATGAATGAATGGGTACAACCTGACAGTAAAACTATCACCACCTATCTCCATGAAATCCCTTGCCAGTGCTTCCGTCGCCACTGCATTATCAGAATTTTGAATATGGCGACTCTTGATTGTGATTTGACCTGCGGCATCTAGTGGTTTAATGCCGGTGTAACGGTCAAGGTAACTACTAATGACCTCGGGAGTAATTTCGCCAAGCTTGTCCAATTCATCTTGGCTCAACGATGGCTCCACTCTAGGTTCTTGTAAAAAGCTTGCTGTTCTGGCATTGCTGCCTTCTCCAAATGGCTCTAACAAACTCATATCAGGCAGAAGCTTGAGATTATGCCCGTGATAAGCTTCTTCAAAGTGATACTCCTCTACCGTTCGCCCAGCTGGCAAAGCAACATACAGTCCTTCACTAGATGAAGACAATACCCAATTGGATTCTTCATCGTTGGTAAAGAAGTGGCTGGAATGCCCTTGTGGAGCAAGAAAACCGGTGCGAGTTTGGCGATCGTCTCGTAAAAGATACAATTCTGATGTCAGAGGCTGCTCTTCAACACCAAGACGATCGACCTCAAATCCCAAATCATCAAGTTTTACACTAGTTTCTCTAGAGGCGATCGCATAAACTTTGCTTCCTTCTGTGCCGGTCACATACAATGGCACTACAGGCAATGCTCTCATCACTTGCCGCCATGCTTGTTCACTTTGCTCCCTGGGGACGGTAACGCGAATATATCTTAAATGGCTGCCATTCAGTACTTCCAATACCAAACACGGATGGGGAGCTACGCGCCAACCTGCTTGGATTGCGTAGCTTCGTTCCTGACTATCCTCCCCCACAAATAGGCATTGCTTCGGGTCATCAGCGTAACCTGCTTGACCTGCTGCACGCTCAAATATTTCTGAGGAGTTTTTTACACCATATATAAGTAGATCGGGGTCGAAAAAGTCGTAAATTTGTGACTCTCGCAGCACTCTGTTCGCGTTTTCGGGTGTATCTTCGCCGATATTCGAGATAATCCCAATGCGAAGGTTGCGATCGCGCAACTGCCGCAGAACATGTGGCACATAAGGATAAACATCTAAACCATCAAGACGATAGGGAAAAGGTAATATTTTTGGCGTTCCAAGAGTATCGCCTATGTCAAAAAAAACAACAGGCTGCGTGTTTTTATTCATAATTTGCTCTTGCGAATTATCTGCAATGCTTTTGGTTAAACAACACTGTTTTCCCAAACTTCCCCGGAAAAACATGGAGTTACTTTTAGTTAAATTTTATTAACCTTTAGCAGTTAGTTGTTGGCTGTATTTGGTATTTATGAGTTTTGTTTATTTACCACTAGCTAATGTAATAGCGGAGCTAGCCACGATCTTCATGGACTTTTGAGATAGGACACATAGCGTGCCATCACTCTTATGATGATAAAATAACCTAAAACCCTCTACTGCAAAGGAATCTAATATTTTTCCCCAACATTGTTATCATTCTTATCCATTATTCACATAATTATTTTTTTCAGATTTATGGTTTTTCTGCCAACGGGCTATTTTTTTATAATAGCTCTAAATAATTCTGCCTAATAATTTTTTAGCGAGACTTAATAATCAGTGCAATGTGAATTAATTCAAGTCACTATAGCAATTTATTTATCAAATTCGACAGAAAATCTGTTGCCTTCTTATTGCTAATGATTAAGAGTAATAGGGATGAATGGATTGCCCGGTGCTAATCGGTCGAGAAAACACAATCGCTGCTAGGCGAAAGAAGTGGGAAAGACGAAAACCTCTGCTTCTTCAGAAAAATGGCTTTTTTCTTTCATATTGGTGAAATGACTGCAAAATCAAGTGTCTGACAACAACTCTAGCAGCCAACAACCCAACAACTCTTGGATCGCAGAACTAGGTAGGACGGTGGTTCTAAGTATTGTTCTCGCCCTAGGAATTCGCACTTTTGTTGCCGAAGCACGTTGGATTCCCTCTGGCTCAATGGAACCTACTTTACATGGTTCTCCAAATCAGTGGGAGGCAGACAAGATTATTGTCGATAAATTAGGTTACAAATTTTCCGCTCCCAAGCGCGGGGATATTGTAGTATTTTCTCCTACAAAAGAATTACAAAAAGAACAATACCATGATGCTTTTATTAAGCGTGTGGTTGGCTTGCCAGGAGAAAAGATAGAACTTAGGGATGGTAAAGTTTACATCAATGGGAAACCTTTACCAGAGGAGCAGTACCTGAGTAATGGGCAGCGTACAGTTATTGACGTTTGTACCTCAGGGCAACAACCGCCTTTCCTATCCCAACCTGTCACAATACCGAGTAACTCATACTTAGTTTTAGGAGATAATCGTAACAGCAGTTACGATAGTCGTTGCTGGGGTGTTGTTCCCCGTGAAAATATTATTGGTCGGGCGGTACTTCGCTTTTGGCCTCCCAATCAGATTGGGGGAATAGATAAAAAGCAGTTGTATAACAACTAAGTATCAAAAGAAATATCAAGATCTATAAATTCACCCAAGTCTTTGTTTGTTGAGGCTTGGGTTTTATCGCGTAGGTAGGTCAGCAGAATTGATTTTCACCTTCTACTCTCTATTATGGACATAAGTGTGTTTTTACGCATTTTCCGCGATTCTGGAAATTATGATGACTTGAGAGAATTGTGTAAATCGCGAGAGTAAAAGTACCATGAGTTACGAAAAAATAGTTTTTGACAAACTTTCTCATAAAAAAGATATCTTAATTATTGATGATACAGCAGACAATCTACGTGTTTTATCCTCAATCCTTACAAAGCAAGGATATCGTGTTCGCAAAGCACTTAACTGGCAAATGGCTCTCATGGCTTGTAAAACCGTCTTACCAGATTTGATTTTACTTGACATTATGATGCCAGACGTGGATGGATATGAAGTTTGTCAGCGATTGAAAACTTTAGACGTGACAGCCGATATTCCAGTGATTTTTATCAGTGCTTTAGATGATGTTTTTGATAAAGTGAAAGCCTTTAATGCAGGAGGTATAGACTACATCACAAAACCCTTCGAGTTGGAAGAAGTTCTCGTGCGCGTGCAAAATCAACTGGCATTAAAAACAGCGAAAGAAGACATTTTAAAACTGAATGCTGACTTAGAGCAGAAAGTTAAAGAACGGACTTGCGAGCTTGAGACATCTCTGAAAAAGCTACAGCAGGAGATGAGAAGACGCAGGCACCTGCAAAGTAAACTACTGGATATGGCGCTTCATGATTCTCTGACCAAATTACCCAATCGAGTTTTGTTTATTAAAAAATTGGAAAAAGCTCTTCAACGTGCCAATTTGGAGCCAGATTATGGTTTTGCTGTCCTTTTTTTAGATTGCGATCGCTTTAAAATCGTCAACGATTCTCTAGGTCATTTTGTAGGAGATGAATTGTTAGTTGCCATTGCCCGACGTTTGCAAGCATCTTTAAATTCTACTGATACATTGGCAAGGTTTGGAGGTGATGAATTTGCCCTTCTTTTAGAGAATTTAACAGATGTTAGTATGGCAATTTCGGCAGCAGAAAATATTTTACAGCAACTATCAATTGCTTTTCAATTATCCAGGTACGAAGTATTTATTAATGCTAGTATTGGTATTATCTGGGGCGATGCTCACTACGAACACCCAGAATATTTACTGAGAGATGCAGATACAGCAATGTATCGTGCAAAAGCTTTGGGAAAAGCAAGGTATCACCTTTTCAATCCGGGAATGCATCAAGAAGCAATCCAGCTTTTAGAACTAGAGCACGATCTCAGGAAAGCGATCGAGCGACAAGAATTGATTATTCACTATCAGCCAATTATTTCTTTAAAAACAGGTAGCATCTCAGGATTTGAAGCCCTTGTACGCTGGATTCATCCCATTCATGGACTTATTCCTCCTACAAAGTTTATACCCATAGCAGAGGAAATAGGTTTGATTAGTACTATTGACATATGGGTACTGCGCTCGGTCTGCCATCAATTATGTATTTGGCAAAATCACCCCAAAACAAAAGGCTTTTCCACTATGAGTGTCAATCTTTCAGCGCGTTTATTTTCGCGTTCTGACATCATAGAGACTATTGATAAAATTCTAGATGAAACTCAAGTGAATCCTAATTGTTTACAATTAGAAATTACAGAAAGTGTCATCATGGAGAATAGTGAAACAGTGAAAACCATACTTGAGCAGTTGCAAAAAAGAAAAATTAGGTTAAGTATGGATGATTTTGGTACGGGTTATTCATCCTTAAGTTACTTACATAGGTGCAAGACACGGTGAAATCAATTCATCTACACGAATGCAAAGTTACTGTAGCTTCTGGAAAAGTTTTTGACTACAGCAACTTAGTCCTAGCACTGGGAGGGAAAACAACTTATTTTAATACTCCTGGTGCAGCAGAGAATGCAATGCCGTTTACGAATGGTACAGAAGCGATCGCGTTGCGAAAACACTTACGAGAGCGTCTGCATCTAGCACTCCAAACTCAAGACTCAGAACGTCGGCGTTTGCTGCTTACCATTGCCATTATAGGTGCAGGTCCCGCAGGCATTGAATTAGCATGCACATTGGCAGATTTATTGCCCATCTGGTACGACGAGTTGGGCGGTGATGCAGCTGAAATTCGGGTTGTCTTAGTCAATCGCAGCCGTGAAATCCTGAAAGGAGATGTCAATAGCCATTTGCGTTGCACAGCACAACGGGCGCTCAAAGGTCGCGTCATTCCTGTAGATTTCGTATTTGATGCGGCTGTGACAAAGATTCAAGCCGATGGTGTAGAGTATCGGCAACACGACCAAACACGAATTTTACAGGCTGGAACAATCGCTTGGACTGCGGGTACCACTCCCAATCCTCTGTTAATGGAGTTACCAATCTCAGAAGACAGGCGAGACAAACGAGGACGGCTTGTGGTGACACCGACATTGCAACTCCCTAATTTTCCAGAAGTCTTTGTGGCGGGAGACTGTGCAACAAATAGCAACAATCCCCAACCACCTACAGCACAAGTTGCGTATCAGCAAGGAATTGCGATCGCCCGCAATCTCCAATATTTATGGGAAAACAAACCTACCGTTCCCGTGCAAATCCAAATGCGCGGTACATTGATGAAACTGGGACTCAACGAAGGTGTTGCGAATTTATTTAATAAAGTCCAAATCAAAGGTCAGCCCGGTCATCTGATTCGGGAAGCAACATACTTGGAACTGCTACCAACCCCAGCTCGTAACCTCAAAGTGACAACGGAATGGCTGACCGATAAATTATTCCACCGCCATCGCCCTTTTTCCCACATGCAGCTAGGACAAACTCCTTGGCTGTATGGGGTTGCAACTGTAGCAGCAGGAATGATTTTGGCAAGTCCTCTCGTTTGGCGGGCTGCTCAACCAACCCAATTTCAGCAAACCCTAAGTTGGACGGGCGTACCGACTTTACTCAATCGACTTGCACCTCCTTCTTCCCCTTCTCGTTAAAGTTTTTCCCAATATCTTTGCTAAAAAACACTTCAAAAACCTCTATCTCATCTCTAGGAACGTACTTATGAAATACTTACTCAACCTCCGGACTGCTGTGACTGTCAATCGCGTAACAATGGGTGTTTTCTTTTTCCTGTCTGGTATTGCTAACTACCTCAACTTTAACGTTCCTAACGGTTTCTACCAAACAGTTCTAACTCAAAAACTTCAAATAATTGGTCCTGGAATTCCACCGGGATGGGAAGGTATAGGACCGCTACCTGGATTCATTGCTATTCCCTATGCTTGGTTGCTACCTTTAGCAGAAATTGTACTGGGTGCATTGTTTGCTCTCAATTATTGGGTACGGTGGACGGGGTTACTATTAATTCTTATGACGTTTAGCATCATACTGGCATTTGGTATTGTACCCGCTGGCAGTTTGTTTCCCAATGCAGCAGAAAGCTTTAACAAAAACATCTTATTCATGACTTTAATCTGGATGTGCATTGCTTACGAAGCTTACGAACAAAAAATGAGCCGTCGTCGCGCCCAAGCAGCATCCGATTATGCTCTTACTGCTTCTAATAAAGAGCTTAATGTGTAAAGATACGCTCTCATGAAAGCATCTCTACAAAGGATAACAAAACCCAATGTTGAATTGAAATGTTGGGTTTTGTATATTTACAAATTATATGATGGTTAACAATTAAGATTTGCTTTATAAGGGTAAACTGATTGTAAAAATACTTCCTTCCCCTAATTTTGATTGCACGCTGACACTACCTCCCATTCCCTCTACAAGTGTCTTGACAATCGATAAACCCAAACCACTACCGCCAGTTGCATGACTGCGAGATTCGTCTACTCGGTAAAATCTCTCGAAAATACGTGCTTGGTGTTGCAGGGGAATACCATAACCCTCGTCGCAAACTTGAATGATTGCCTTATCTTGAAGTTGATATAATTTAAAGATTATAGGTGTACCAAAGTCAGAATATTTGATAGCATTATCAATTAAATTGAGTAACACTTGTTTAAGACGGCTGTAATCTACTTTGACTTCAATTGGATGAGGTGCTGCCTCAATGGTAATGACGCGATCGCTATATTTCTTTGCCATCATCACTATTTCTTCAATTAAGTCATTCAGCACGTAAGATTTCATTTGTAAGTGCAAATAACCACTATCTGCACGTGCTAAATCTAGTAAATCTTGTAGCAGACGGATGGTACGCTCAGCTTCTGATGCAGCAG
>NZ_BAAFZH010000029.1:0-24984 GCF_054684315.1 Scytonema sp. NUACC21
GCTTGGGTGCTGAAACGGTAGAGCAAGTACGCTATCTGTTGAATCAAGGGTATAAGATTGGCACAGAACATGTGGACCAACGACGTTTTCGTACAGGGTCTTGGCAAAGTTGCCAACCAATAGAAGCAAGGTCAATGGGAGAAGCGATCGCAGCTTTGGAAGGTTGTCTGGCAGATCATTCTGGAGAATACGTGCGGTTATTTGGTATCGATCCAAATGGCAGACGGCGTGTACTAGAAACTATAATACAACGTCCGGATGGGGCAGTTAAAGCATCGGCTAGCTTTAAAGCACCCACCAGTAGTAATGGCAGTTACAACGGTAATGGTGCCAGCAACGGTAGCTACAGCAATGGTGCCAGTAGCAACAGGCTGAGCCCGGACACTATAGACCAAGTCAACCAGCTATTAAACCAGGGATATAAAATCGGTACGGAACACGTAGATGAGCGGCGCTTCCGTACAGGTTCGTGGCAAAGCTGCAGCCCCATTGATACAACGAATGCAAGAGAAGTGGTCGCCGCCTTGGAAGAATGCATGGACAATCACCAAGGAGAGTACGTGAGGTTGATTGGAATTGACCCCAAAGCCAAGCGAAGGGTTTTAGAAAGCATCATTCAACGACCCAACGGCTCAGTTCCTTCATCTAGCTCCTCTAAATCGAGTTACACCTCATCTTCGGGCACCTCAACAGCCACTGCACCTGTTACCAGTACCCGTTTGAGTTCCGAGGTCGTGGAACAGCTCCAACAGCTGATTGCTGGCGGGTATAAAATTAGCGCAGAACACGTAGACCAGCGACGGTTCCGTATAGGGTCTTGGGCTAGCTGCGGACAAATCCAGGCGAAGTCAGCACGAGAAGCAGCAGCAGCATTGGAAGCTTACCTGAATGAATATCAAGGAGAGTACGTGCGGCTAGTTGGCATTGACCCCAACGCCAAACGCCGTGTATCAGAGGTGATTATCCAACGCCCATAATCTAGGAGATAAGGATACGGTAGACACGGTAGACAAGGAGAACGGGGATAACGAGGACAACGACGACAAAGGAGACAAGGCAGACAAGAGGGACAAAGCAGACCAAGCAAGCTAGCATTTTCTCCCTCTCTCCCTCCCTCCTTCCCTCCCTCCTTCCCTCCCTCCCCCACTCCCTCCCTCCTCCCTCCCTCCCTCAATCAAAATTTCTGAGGTTACACTTACCATGTCAGGGCCACCACTGCGCCTAAGAGATAACTTTGATTCTTACATTGGTGGCGAGGTAATTATTCATCCGAGTGCTGTAATTGCACCTGGTGTGATACTACAAGCAGCTCCAAATAGCAAAATCATCATTGGTCCGGGGGTTTGTATTGGCATGGGGTCGATTCTCCAAGTCCATGAGGGAACCCTAGAGATACAAGCAGGCGCGAACCTGGGGGCTGGTAGCTTGATGGTTGGTCAGGGCACAATTGGAGCAAACGCTTGCATTGGAGCAGCAACAACAATTTTTAATTGTTCTGTTGGCTCAGGACAAGTTATTCCACCGGGGTCGGTTTTGGGAGACACCAGTCGGCAGACTATATCAGCCGAGCTGATTGATGAAATAGAACAACCACAACCATCGACAGGTAACTTCCGTTTGCGGAACCCAGAGTCGAACAATGGAATAGCAGGGCAAGGAAACCAGGAGACAAGGGTAGAACAATCCCGCGCTCAAGTTTCCCCGCAATCCCAATTTGCAGAGACTCCAAAGCCCCCTGTTGGAGAAACTGTCCCCAAACGGGAAGAAACCCCCTCTCCTGAGTCACCAGTTCCGACTCCCCAACCAGAAGAGCCTTCTACTGAGTCATCCGGTAGCGTAGGTAGTTATATCTACGGACAAGAAAGCATACAGCGGTTGATGATTACATTGTTTCCACACAAAAAGAATCCCTAAGGCTTATTAATATCTGAGGGTCAAACTAAATAAGATAAATAAGTGTTAATTGTTGAGTTGTAAGCCTTGTTTGCAACTCACAATTGAGTCCCTGGAGAATTCACATGGACGCCTACAATCAACGGTCAATAAGTCAAGCCCAGACATCCTACCGTCAAGACGATCTCAGGGATACTGCCTTGGGGATGGTATCTACCCAGAGTTTTCCAGCGATAGTGGGAACGGCGGATAATATGTTGAAATCTGCTGGGGTTCACCTAGTTGGATATGAAAAGATTGGCGGCGGTCAATGTACTGCTATAGTTAGAGGTGCGATCGCGGATGTACGTCTAGCGGTAGAGACAGGAGTTCAAGTTGCCGAACAATTTGGCCAGCTCGTTTCTAGCTTGGTGATTCCCCGACCCTACCCCAATTTAGAACTCGTGCTACCCATCTCCAAACGCTTTAGTGTGCTGGCTGAGGATGGCAAGTACAGCCGTTTGAGCAATTTAGCAATAGGTTTGGTAGAAACGCGGGGCTTTCCAGCAATGGTAGGGGCAGATGATGATGCTTTCAAAGCACTCAAAGTGGTTTTAGAGGGGAATTTGACGGCACGACCTCAAAACGTTGTAGTATATGCCACGTCCAACCGTCGCCATTTGATTCGAGAGTTTTTTGCAGACAGACCATCTCCTAAGGACAACGATGAAATTCATGCATGGGATACTATGCAGGAAAAACTTTCTTTTAGCGATCGCTTTGGTTTAACTTTGACTTTTGAACCTGCAAACCAGAAAACTTACTTGCAAATTGTCCATCATCTTGCGCTGCAAGCTGAAATTAATATGACTCGGGAGGATTTGGAATATCGAGCTTTGCAATGGGCTACTCGCCATAATGGTCGTTCTGGAAGGACGGCACGGCAATTTGTTGACTTTTTAAAAGCAGATTTGGCACTATCTAGTTTAAAAAACCATGACATCGGTACATAGTTATAAAATATATTTACTTTTTAACAGTTACCAGTTAGCAGTTCTCAATTATGACTTGTCACTGGTCACTGTTTTACTCGTTACCGATAGAAGCTTAGTGTCATAAAAATACTTATTTTGCTCGCTTAACTATGTTAAAAACCAACAGTATTCAATCATCAATGGTCAGCAATCGATTTATTATAGGTATAGTTGCCTTTGGTGTCAGCTTTGGTCTGAGTCTAGTCCTAAGCTGGGATTTTAATAAAGCCTTTCTCACAGGTATTGTCACCGTACCAGCAACTTATCTAGCAGCCTTTTTTGTAGATAAACGGCGCAGAAACCATGAAATGCTTGTTTTAGATTCTCTTCACAGAAGAATTAGAGAACTTGAAGGCTTGAAATCTCGTATCGTAGCAGAAATTAACCAACTGGAAGCACATAGTGCTTTACTTTACACAGAATCAAGCAAATTACAAAATCAGCTTATAGATCGTCGCTCTCAGAGAGATAGCCTTAATCGAGAGCTAAACTCTTTCTTTGTAGAAAAACAACAGTTAGAAGCACAAATCAGCTATCTACAAAATGAACTGCATACATTAGACAAAACAAAAGTAGAACTCAATAATTCCTTTTCTGCCTTAAATTCGGAAAAACGACGACTGGAATTAAACTGTAATGTATCTCGTTGTGAAATAACACAGTTACAAAATCAAATTTCCGAACTCCAACAACAAAAGCACGAATTAGAAAGTAGCATTACTCTTCTCAACAGGCTAAAGCCGCAGCTAGAAGAAAAATTGTATGAGATGCGTGTTAAAATTCATGAGTTGGAGGTGCAGGAAGAGAAGCAAAATCGATTGCTGACAGCTAAAAAAGCTGAGAAAGCAAGTTTAGAAGTTAGCTTAAATTCTTTGAACACTCAACTTTTAGAGCAACGCAGAGACTTAGAGCAGCTACAAGGGCAAGTTACAATACTGATTGAGGAACGAGACCAGTTGCAAAGTCACGTCTGGGATTTACTTCAACAAATGGAAACCTTGGCTTCAGAACCATCATTCTATAACAACGAGCAGGAAGAAGATACCGATCTTTTCCCCTTCTCTGAACTAATTGACTCTATAGACGCAGTAGATAGTTTAGCAGATAATTCAGAAAACTTATCTGAAGAATGGACTAAACTTGTAGATCTACTACCAGAATATGAAATTCAGGTTTTAGAAGCTATACTAGAGCAAGATAATCCCAATACCAGAATTAAAAAAATAGCAGAAGAAAATATTACAATGCCAAATTTGTTGATTGACTCTATAAACGAACGCGCTCAAGATACAATTGGGGAATTGATAATTGACACGGCTTCAGAAACTCCTGCGATCTATCAAGAATATCTAACAGAAGTGAGAAAAGCGATCGCAAACCACCAAGATATAATGACTAGACAAACCTCAATAAATTAAGTGCATTTACCATATTGATATTCTCGTTTCTGCATAGAAATCAAAAAGCGAGAATAGAACGAGGTGACATACATGGCAAAGCTCAAAATCTCGAAAAAAGTATCTACTGCTTTGATGAACTCTCTTGGTGCTGGGGTAGTACCAAGAGTAGGGTTAGAACATATAGCAGTGGGGCGAGAACAAGAACTGAAAAGTTT
Organism: Scytonema sp. NUACC21; assembly: GCF_054684315.1. Taxonomy (NCBI): domain Bacteria; kingdom Bacillati; phylum Cyanobacteriota; class Cyanophyceae; order Nostocales; family Scytonemataceae; genus Scytonema; species Scytonema sp. NUACC21. Next base: position 4,522 of record NZ_BAAFZH010000029.1, read on the forward strand.
ATTGCAAAATCTTGATGATATAGCCGAAGGTGTAGCCGCGTTTCGCTTTGTCATTGGTAACTACGGTTCGGGAAAAAGCTTCTTGCTACAATTGATTCGGAACTATGCTATGGAGCAAGGTTTTGTAGTAGCTGATGCTGATTTATCCTTAGAACGCCGACTAGCAGGAAGCAATAACGAAGGATTAGCAACCTATAGAGAATTAATGAGTCACCTAGCAACAAAAACTCGTCCTGATGGGGGTGCTTTAGTTTCAATCTTAGAAGGATGGATTAATAAAATCCAACAAGAAGTAGCAAAAGAAGCAGGGCTGCGTCCCAACGATGATGGGTTTGATGACCAAGTTGAAGAAAAAATTAGAGAAGTTGTTCAATATATAGAAGAGTATTATCCTGGCTCGGTCTAAGGTAGTATTTACACAGAGCACGAGTGTGGTAAGCATAAGTTATTAATAAAGAGAGTTTGAACCAGCTGGAACACCCAGCTGGTTTTGACGCATGACGGAAAAAAGATGTAACAGCAGACAATTCCCCGTGTCTTTACATCCATCTCAATTTTCCTTAATGGCTTCTCCTACTTTAGAAAAGTATAATGAAGTGGAGGCGGTTATTAAAAACTCCATCTGTAATTGAGATATTCTTAGTATATTTACACAAAAGATTAATAGGAACACCTTAAGCTGTGATGAATGTTATATTTCCTCGTGTTTTGAAGTCAGCCTATCGTAAAGAACCACTTATTAGTGTATTGATTACGATGGGAATCGTAGACGCAGTCATTGGAGGGCTGGATGATAGTTGGTCGTTGTTTGTAGTTGGCTTGGGGACGGCTGGCATAGCACTAGCCTACAAATTTTTGCGCGTTCAGCAACGTCCTCCCATGCCTGAGGAGCCTGTTGTGCAGCATTACCTACCGGACCGTTCGTCAAGTTCTGCTCTACCCATGCTAACGGTTTCTAAGAAAAAACCACCCTACTCATAAAGTTTGGGCTGTAAGCTTACCCCACCTTGGCTTTGCCTGAAGGTGGGAGACAGTATTGCTCTACGCATCCATGCTCCTCAATTTTGCATGACAAGGTAAACTTAGGAACATAGTAAAAGTGTTATTTTGTCATGTATATGTTTTTATTAAGGAAAAATATCCTGATGTTGGTGGGTGTCGCAAGCGCTACTGCTATTGCCCCTCTGGTTCAAATGCCATCTGTGTTTGGAGCAGAAGCTCAAGCTGTACCAATACCAGTTACTCAACCCAAAACAAACTTTGCCAACCCACTGTTGCTTTATAGCTTTAGGGAAAATTTAGGCACAATTAAATCCCTCGCCTTTAGCCCCGATAGCAGAATTCTGGTCGGTGGGGGTTCGGAAAATGAGGGGATCGTCCGTATGTGGGACACATTAACAGGTAGAAGACTCGCGACTATCAACAGAGCACATACAACGGCAGTGGAATCTATATTGATCTCGCCAGATGGTCAAACTCTTGCCACTTCTAGCACGGATAACACGATTAACCTTTGGAATTTGGTGAGTAATAGGTTTACTCGTTCCTTTGTGGGGCATACAAGCAATGTGCTATCCCTAGCGGTGAGTCCAGATGGCAAAATTCTCGCTAGTGGGGCGTTGGATGGCATCCGCTTGTGGGATTTACTACAGCAGCGTCCACTGGCAACTTTGGTACGCTTTGATAACTTTATTTATACGCTGGCAATTAGCCCTGATGGTCAGACCCTTGTCAGTGGTGACAGACGAGGTATTATTAAGTTCTGGGATTTGAACTCTGGAAAATTAATTCGTACAATTCCAGATGCACATTTCAATACGATTACCAAAATAGTTTTTACCCCAGATGGCAGTACTTTGGTTAGTGCCAGTCGCGATCGCACCATCAAACTTTGGAACGCCAGTACTGGTACATTTGTTCGTAACCTCACGGGACACAACAACTGGGTAAATTCAGTCACCATCAGCCCTAACGGACAAACTCTTGCAAGTGCTGGCAGAGATGGAATTAAAGTTTGGAATTTAACAACAGGTGAGTTATTAAATACACTCTACGGGCATACAGATTGGGTCAGTACCATTGTTTTTAGTCCTGACGGCACAATGCTTGCCAGTGGGGGATTTGATAGGAGAGTCAATATTTGGCTGGCTCAGTAGGGCAATAGGGAAGGAAATACAGAGGGAACAAAGGAGCAAGCAAGAAAAATTCCCTTGCTCCCTCAATTCCTTATTTAATACAAATCGTCCTCATCCTCATCATCATCAGAATCCTCGTAATCGTCTTCTACGAGGTCATCCTCAGGATCGATGGCAGTACCACTTGGAAGTATCAAATCCTCATCATCCAAAATAGACTTATCTGAGGTGCGTCTAAATCCATCGCTTCCCAGTGTAGGAGGTTCGAGTTGATAAGCACGGGCTGTGCGATCGTCAAGAACCATATCGAGTGGATCGTCAACTTCATCCAAGACACTGCTACTCATGTCAGTAGAGTAGTCCTCAATTGTACCGGGTTCTTCATAGGCATTGAATCCGGTACCTGCGGGAATCAGTCGTCCGATAATGACGTTTTCCTTCAAACCGCGCAACCAGTCAGACTTACCTTCAATAGCTGCTTCCGTCAAGACCCTTGTTGTTTCTTGGAAGGATGCAGCAGAGATAAAGCTATCTGTGTTCAAAGATGCTTTGGTAATACCTAACAGTACGGGTGTGTATTGTGCTCTTGCACCGCCAGTGATTGCCATTGCCTCATTAACTTGTTCGACCTGGCGCAATTCCACCAATTATCCGGGAAGCATGGTGGTGTCACCACCATCATCAATCCTGACTTTGGAGGTCATCTGACGGACAATCACTTCGATGGGATGTCGTAGTAGTAGGTTTCAACTTTTTTCTGAGCGCCTTCCAAACTGCGGGTTAGCATTCCGGATTCAATAGGCATATCTTCATCTACGTTGAAAGCGTCCATGAGACGCGACACGCGATCGCCACCAAAAATCCGCAGTAAGTTATCTTCTAAACTCAGGAAAAATCTTGTCGAACCGGGGTCACCTTGGCGTCCCGCACGTCCCCGCAACTGGTTGTCAATTCGCCGTGACTCGTGACGTTCTGTACCAATAACGTGCAACCCACCGAGTTGTACCACTTCATTGTGTTCGTTCTTGGTGAAAGCTTCGTACTCGTGCTTAACTTGGTTGTAAGCTTCCCGCAGTTTTTGAATCACTGGGTCATCTGTTGGCGCTTTTTCTGCCGCCACCGCGACTTTGTCTTCAGCTTCCAGTTCTGATAAACTGCGATCGCCGTACTCCCGCACTGCAATATCCACCGCATCTTTCAGCAACTTTTCTGCTTCTTTTGATAACTGAGTGGGGAAAACCTGTGGCGATGCCTTCCAAGTTTTTACTTTTTTACCTGGTACAAAACCTTGACCGCCCCCAGTTCCCGCAGGGGGTAAGCCTGCTGCTCTGTGGATACCAAAAGCATCTTCATCGTCCGGTCTGACAATGCGGGGCATAAAGTATTCCCGCATCTTGAGGCGTGCCATGTACTCAGCATTACCGCCTAGAATAATGTCAGTACCTCTACCCGCCATATTGGTCGCAATCGTCACAGCACCTTTCCGTCCTGCCTGTGCGACAATCTCCGCCTCACGCTCTACGTTCTCCGGTCTGGCATTTAACAACTCGTGAGGAATTTCCATTTCCCTCAACAGTTGTCGGAGATATTCTGATTTTTCTACACTAGTAGTTCCCACTAGAACTGGTCTTCCAAGATTGTGCATTTCAGCACATTCAGCTGCGATCGCCCGCCATTTCCCTGTTTCAGTCTTAAAGACCATATCAGGCAAATCTTGGCGTAGTCTCGTTCTATTTGTAGGAATAATTGCTACTTCCAGTTTGTAAATTTTTTCAAACTCGGCTTCTTCGGTCTTAGCTGTTCCCGTCATACCAGACAACTTGGGATACAGCAAGAACAAATTCTGATAGGTAATTGTCGCTAGAGTTTGAGTTTCCGGTTGAATTTCTACCCGTTCTTTAGCTTCAATTGCTTGGTGAAGACCATCACTCCAACGGCGTCCTGGAAGAACCCGACCGGTAAATTCATCTACAATAACAACTTCTCCGTTGCGGACAATGTAGGTTACGTCTTTCAGGAAAAGTTCTTTTGCCTTAATAGCATTAAACACAAAGTGTGCCCAAGGGTCTTCTGGGTCAAATAAATCTTTGACTTCCAAAAGCCGTTCTGCTTGTGCAAAACCTTCATCTGTCAACAGCACATTACGAGCTTTTTCGTCTACTTCATAGTGCTCGTCTTTTTGGAGTGCTAATGCTATTTCAGCTGCTTTGAGATATTTTTCCGTTGGTCGTTCCACCTGTCCGGAGATAATCAGTGGTGTCCGCGCCTCATCAATCAAAATCGAATCTACTTCATCAATTACGCAGTAATTAAACGGGCGTTGCACCACATCCGCCATTGATGTCGCCATGTTGTCGCGTAGGTAGTCAAAACCTACCTCACTGTTGGTGACATAAGTAATATCACAGTCGTAATTTTTCTTGCGTTCGTTCGGCGTCATGCTTTGCTGAATCAGCCCCACGCTTAATCCCAAGAAACGATGAACCTGTCCCATCCATTCTGCATCTCGACGAGCCAGGTAATCATTTACGGTGATAACATGAACGCCTTTGCCTGTAAGAGCATTTAAATAACTCGGTAATGTAGCAACCAGGGTTTTGCCCTCACCAGTCTTCATTTCGGCAATTTGCCCTGAGTGAAGAATAATACCGCCTAACATTTGAACATCAAAGTGACGCAATCCTAACACTCGGCGTCCTGATTCCCTCACCACAGCAAACGCTTCTGGCAGGATATCATCCAGACTTTCGCCTTTGCTAAGACGCTGTTTAAACTCTGCTGTCTTGCCCTTTAACTCCTCGTCAGAAAGGGCTTTTATATCTTCCTCTAGAAGATTAATGTCTGTAATGTAAGGTTGGTATTTTTTAAGCTTACGAGCGTTGGGGTCGCCCAACAAAGTTTTTAGCATGGCAGATTATAGAACAGAATTAGGGGGGACGGAGATTAAAGGATTGGGATTTATTATAAACACTTGACCCAACCCAGCCTTCGTTTTGGATGGGTTAGTTGTGAAAACTAGCTCAAAAACGACATTATTAACAGCCAATCAGGTTTTTTAATGATTGGATTTAATTTCCAGCTTAAATTTAAACTGTCTTCATAGTATCATTTTGCCCACAACTGAAGCAGCAAAGCCTGACTGTAGAGAGGTAGCGATTTCCCCCCTTGGGAAGTGGGGATGGGGAGAGGGGGGAGAGGGGGAGAGAGGGAGGGAGGAATATGCCTTGCCTGTTCTTTACTCAAGAAGTTACAAGCTCTTGGTGAATTAACTTTTTCATTCTCTTTCTTTGCTTTCTATAATTTTCAGATTTGATAACGCTTCCAGTTTTGGATTTATCACTATCAAAGTGCATATTACCTTCTGTTAAGAGCGAACCTTGCTTTATCATCAATCCATTATATGGGCACGAATCATATCCACAATTATGTTTTGAATACTCTCCGAAGTTTCTATGTTTTATCTTTTTCTTTTTAAGAATTTTTTCTTGATTGACTCGGATACATTTCCATATTTCCTTTTCGTCTGCTACTGTCAGATTTTCTCCAAGCGTCTTTAAACAAAAATATGTATAAGGGTCTTTCAACTGTAAAAATTCAAAAGCCTTCTGAAATTGTTTGTTAGCATAATCTCTTATTTCAAGTTTTTGATTTAAATCTAACTTTTTCGTCTCAACAAGAGAGCGAAATAATCCAAGTGTGTTCCAATCTGAAAACTTTTTATAGTTGTCTATAATATGTATATATTCATTATAAGTAAGAGAATTGAATTTGCGCCCTATTTTCATCTCTAGAGTTTGTGGATTGATTTCAATATAAATATTATCTGAGCTACACTGATAACTATCTACAAGTTAATAAATTGACATTCCAGAAATTTGTCCCTTCAATATTGGTACAGTAAATCGGCAAATATTGCTTATTGACTAGCGTGCTTGCTGGCGACGCCGTTGTAACTTCTGCTGTAGTTGGCTGAACACGGTTTCGCTATCAACAACTTCCCGGCGTAATGATGCTTCTACAGCGATCGCGATTTCTTGTTACAATTCTTCAAATCGCCCCCTGTAGATGCGTTTGCGCTCTGCCAATATCTGTAGTGCAGCCAGGACAACTTCTTCTTTTGAAGCGTATTTACCGCTTTCTACCTGGCTTTGGACAAACTGTTCAAGTTCTGCAGTGAGTGACAGATTCATTGTGACTTACCATATATTACGAGAAAATATTCTTACAGAATGGATTGAGCAAATTGCTAGGAAAGACGACATGATTCATTTGGCACAGCGATTGGCAGATACTATTTACAGTGGGAGTTAGGACATTTTATACCCGAACCCAACACAAATATTGAGTTTTTAGCAATTAACATTGTCTATGGCTGCTTTTAACAATGAGTCTTGTACTTGCATGAGTCCTGATAGATTCCGCTACGGAACGTTTTTATCCAGATGGCTGGGAATTGATGAAACCAATGGTAGATTTGGTGAAGTTTCGATTGACCAATGCCATTCCTGCAAGCGTTTGTGGTTGCATTACTTTGTTGAGTACGAGCATTTATCAGAGTCCGGTAGATGGTATCGGGGGATGATTAATGATGAAATGGCTCAATTAGTCACACCACAAACTGCTGTCGAAATTCTGAGCAATCTCGAATGGCATTTCTACGGAGGTTCTTATTTTTTCGGCAAGTCTGGGCGCTCTCGCGGCAAGATTAACGTGAGTTAGATATTTTATCTCTTTATAAATTGCACGAATTTTGGCTGTCTCTTTTGCTAAGTCGATGGCTTCCATTTCTGATAAACGGCGCAATATGACTTGATAGCTCACTCGAAAATATCGTTTGAGTTCAACAATATTCTTAGTTTAGGCATACATCCGTTCAAATTCAGCTTGGGGAACCAGTAGATGACTTGCAAAATAATTAGTAACCTGCTCTCGTGCTTTTTCTTCTTCTTTAGTTCCCTCCTCAACTAAAGTGTCTTGGTACTCTACCCGGTGGAAGATAAGGTGTCCAATTTCATGAGCCAAAGTAAACAACTGACGTTCAATAGTTATGCCATCTGTATTTACTAAGACAAAAGCAACCTCAGTTTCACTACAGGCACTTAGACCAAAGAAACCTTTAATTGGAATTGACTTGCGTATAACTTTTAAACCAATTTCTTCCACAGATTGAAACAGGTTAACAATGAGTGCATCCAGGTTGGATAGTTTCTTGGCTCAATGACAAAGTAGTATCTAATCATCGGGGAATTGCCAACAGCAAACAGATTCAACATCGGAGCTACTACATTTGGTACAAACAACTTCAATGAAAGAATCTATCCATTCATATCCACATCTACGACAGTGGCAGAAAATGTTGTTACGATTAGCCATTTTAATACCCGTGTGCCACTCGTATAATTGGGATTGGTTTTGAAAAGGAAAAGGATTTGACATTTTATGTCAAGTTAAAAACAGCAGTTAATATTATATTTTTTCAAAGGACGTCCGAACAAGGAGCGCTCACCTCAGACCAAAGCTTTAAGGCCGCATGCTCAAGTGACCCCACTTTGAATTGAGCAAAGTTTTAACATGAAGATATCTAACCAATTCTGGACGTTGGAATGTAGTCCGTCTATAATGTTACTAGACTGATGTTTGGCAAACCGAAGCGGGGGCTAAAACCAGGGGGGTTCTGCCAAAATCGCCAGAACCTAGACAAGTTAATAGCTTACACTGAGGGATTAGGAGACATTATATTAGCGGATTACCGCAACAACCCAGGATAGGCAGGATAGCGTATAAAACTCTAAAAAATCATAATTTTCTGGAAAAAATAACCAATTTAGCTATACTATCGTCGCAGTTACGAGATATTTATCAGCCAAAAAATCAGGAGGGTTGGCATGAAGCGCAGTCAAAAAACCATGATGAGCTTATTCATGCTGACTTTGGGTTTAGTATTAGCAGCGTCTTCAGCCCAAGCTGAACCAAAAGTTACCCTAAACCCCTCCAGTTTGACGGTGGTGGGAACGCAATGTCCAGTTTTTTTTAAATGCCCGCCTGTTAAACGCAACCTACTTGTCCAAACAAATGAGGCGATCGCTAATTTGCAGGTCATCACCCTAGACTTAAATCGAGCTGATTCGTCTGCTGTTGTCTCAGAAGACGCCATTCGCCCAACCCTATTGACCAAATCCGTACAGCCCAAACAACCTTTAATAGTTCCATTAGAGTTAAATTTCAACCAAATCCGCAGTGGAGAGTATAGCGGTCAATTGCTTGTGATTTATGAAAAGGGTGAGTTATCCATTCCAGTCATAGTGCGACTTAAAGACCACTGGTTTTTTCCTTTGCTTGTGCTTTTACTGGGTGTTGGGCTGGGAATTGGAGTTTCAGCCTATCGCAATGATGGTATGCCTCGCGACGAAATCGTAGTACAAGTTGGTCGCATCCGCACTCAAATGCAAGCTGACTCTGAATTGGCACAATCATTCCAAGGAAAAATCGCCGGACATTTAATAGATGTAGAAACGACTTTGGCTTCCAAACGTTGGGATGAAGCAAGGCTTGCAGTAACCCAAGCACAAGCGGTTTGGGATAAATGGCGAAAAGAAAGGGAAGATTGGGTAGCGCTGGTAAACTATTTGTCTGAGTTATTTGATAGCCTCAAATCTCTAAATGGTGATGCACCTTACGTTCAAGGAGTGCGTAGCCAGTTGGAAAACGCAAAGCGACAAGCACCTGATAGAGAAAACACCCAAAAGTTTCACGAAGAATTGCATAATTTACGACAACAAATAACTCGCTACAAGCAAGGACAAGCCAAACTCGACCAGTTCAACAACCTGAGAAATGAGTTAACTCAGTTAGCACCCCAAAAGGATGAGTCTTTAAGACGCATATCACAAGGTTTGCAGCACGAACTAGACGGTCTGACTCCAAGCGATGAAAATGCTTTTAAGGAATGGCATAAGAAAGTTGACAACGAAATTGACGAATTAGACAAAGCTATTAAGCAACAAGCACCTTCTGAAACTGGGGGTACTCCAATGACCGCTAGAGATGCCAACTACACAATACCACCAACGCTTCCCAACCCAGTTCCTGAAGTCACTTCTGCACAACCAAGTCCAAAACAAGCCGCCCGGAATATATATTGGTTTAACTGGTTAAGTTACGCGATCGCGGTAGGACTCTTAGCAGGGGCTGGTTTTGGGCAACTTTATGCGACCCAACCCATGTTTGGTGCTAATGGCTGGAGTGATTATTTTACCCTGCTAGCTTGGGGCTTTGGAGCAGAGGCTACCCGCGATGCCATTACTAAGGTTGTTCGTGACTGGAAATTGCCAGGGCTTTAGTAAACAACTATCGCTTACTGAGGTAATTTTTTCCAAACACAAAAAACAGGTAGGTTCGCAGGAATTATCGCCCTATAAAAAAAACTTAACCTCAACAATTACCAATTCAGGAAAATCGATGGAAAATCTCTTGCTCCATGTAAAATTCGCAAAATCTGTATGGCATCATCAGTAATGCGGTAGAAAATACAATAGTTTCCCTCAATCAGGCAGCGCATCCCTGCCAGTAACTCGTCGCGCCTGACACCCAATTCAGGATTTGCGCTTAAGCGATCGCATCGTTGCTCTAGTTTTTCAAGCACGCGATCCGCCGTATCGATGTTGTCCTGAGCAATATATGGGGTTCAGCCGGGATACGCGCAAAACAGGACACGTTGTAAATTTTTATTGCAGAGCGTGTTTTATTGATTTACCAACTTGCCCATAAATGATATTGGGGTCATCAAAATTTGGCACGGTAAAATCAACTCTTCACCCCTTTCAGTGCCTCAAGCTTGCCCATAAACAATCATTAAATAGGGGTTTATTTCTTCGTTATACAAAGTAAACGACAACAACAAAAGCGTGGTATTTTCCGTTGTGTAGAAATCTAAATCTGGGTTTTTATATACAGTTAACAAAGTTTACAACGTGTCCCATTTACAGGTATCCCGGCTGAACCCCATGTGGTGCAAAATATCGCAACTAGATTTTTCATGTATAATTTAATGTATTTACTAAACATTTAGACGGTGATATGGCAGGTATCCCCCCGCAACTGCTCAACCGATTGCGTCAAGCACTTTTAGAATGCGAACAATTTGAGAGCGATCGCGATCTCAGGGCCATTTTTACCTATGAGCCTCTCCGTCCTTGGCGTTCTAGCTTACCCCAAGCCCAGAGCCTCGTGTCTGCGGTATCTGCGGTGCCTCCCATTTGACCAGTGCAGCCTGGGCTTTAGATACAGCATGGGAAACAGAAGTTCCTCGCAATGCTATCTTGGCAAGAAACCTGGGTCAAATTGTCGAAACAATTCAAAGTATCCCCCGCTACTTTTACGGTCTGTTTGCAATTGATTTGACCAACAAAAAGTATCGGTACAGCCACTTTTATCAAGAAGCTTGCAGGCGCTTTGCAGCCTTCACCGGCAAGTCTTACGAACTAGGTGTCACCATTTCCAGTAAACCAGTAGAAATTTACGCTCTCTTTGGAGGTCAATGGCCCCATTCTAGCTACATGGTACCTGGTGGTGTAATGTGTACCCCTACCTTAACGGACATCACCCGTGCTTGGTCGATTCTGGAATATTTCCGCACAAATTGGTTAGAACCAGTGTGGTTGGGTTGTTCTTTAGAGCGTTACGAACAAATCAAAAGCTATGAAGACTTTATGATTTGGTTGGACGAAAGCCCAAGCCATGCCAATTCTGACTTGGGTTTCTACTGGCGCATGGGTTTAGATATCGGTTTACACAAATATGGTGCGGGTGTAGGTCGGTATATCAGTTGGGGATACTTACCTCACGAAGCAAAATACCAGAAGCCAACAATAGAGGGACGAAATGCAGCCCTTATTATGAAGAGTGGAGTGTATGATAGTTTTACCGATACTCACACCCCAATGGACAATGCTTTTGTCCGGGAAAATACCGCTCACTCCTGGTATGACGAATTGACAGAAGACGTTCACCCCTTCGATCGCACAACCAAACCCATCAAGAATAACGTCAAAGACTTCAAAGGAAAATATTCTTGGTCAACAGCAGTTCGCCATCAAGAATACGGACGTTTGGAAGCGGGACCTCTTGCACGTCAGTTGGTCGCAGGCGGTAAGTATGGTGAACCCTGGCAGCACTACGACAAATTTATCCTGGACACATTCAAGCAGTTGGGAGGCGCAAGTATCCATTTACGTCAACTTGCACGAGTTCACGAAATGGTTAAGTTGTACCGACAAGCAGAACACTGCCTGCGTGAGTTCCGGTTAAATGACACCTGGTATATCAAACCTAAAGAAAAAGATGGGCGCGGTTGGGGCGCAACCGAAGCAGCACGAGGCGCTTTGTGTCACTGGCTGGAAGTGGAGGGTGGTAAAATTAAAAATTACCAAATTATGGCTCCCAGTACCTGGAATATAGGACCCCGTGACGCTGAAGGAATACGCGGACCTATTGAGGAAGCTTTAATTGGAACACCCGTATTCGATCCAAGCGACCCTGTGGAAGTCGGTCATGTGGCGCGGTCGTTTGATTCCTGTCTCGTTTGTACCGTTCACGCCCACGATGCGAAAACAGGTAAAGAACTAGCCCGTTTTCGTACAGCATAATAACCTCACTCAACGGCGGGAAGCAATAAAACCGGCAAGATGCCCATTCTATAGGAATTGTAGGGTGGGCACCGCCCACCGTAGAACAGGCAACAATTGTAGGGTGGGCACCGCCCACCATAGAACAGGCAAGATGCCCATTCCACTTACGGCATAGCAAGATGTAAATTTTGCAAAGAATTGTAGGGTGGGCACCGCCCACCGTCTTACGGCATAGCAAGATGTAAATTTTGCAGTCTAGCGTCAGAGTCTTGAGCTTCTTTTTTCTTTCATTTACAATTGGTGAACCCGTGACAGAACCAACACTACACAAACATCTTTCACACCTGAATGATGAAGCGCTGCAAGAATTTACACAATGGTGTGTCTTAGAACAAGCAACAGCAGCAGGATACGAATTTACTCCCAATTTACAACAATTAGAAAACCTTCCCCCACAAGACTTTGTCCAAGAACTTATTACTCAATTTTTGGAAGTCACGAGAAACTCGATTGAAGGTGGTTTGGCTCTTCTTCTGGCTGGGAAACAAGCCGACCAGCATGCTTTGCCCGGATTGGGAACTTTAGTTGATTTTATTTCGCTGTATGTTTTGTATTTAGTTCCAAAAGGCAAGAAAAACATATTACCGCCAGATGAAAAACTAGCTGAAGCATCCAAAGAGCAACTGGCAAAATTGTCTGAAATTGGTCAGAAATATGGTGTAACTATCGGATAGCTTGGATTAGTTGATTGTGTGGTAATTTGCCACACGATCTGCATACCATTTCATCTTTCCTCACCTGAAAATCGTTATAATCAACATTCACCGTTGGACGGAATTCATGTTAACAATCATAGGTTGTGGAAATCTAAATCGCAGTGACGATGCTGTAGGTGCGATCGTTGCCCAACGCCTACAGCAATATCTTGCCCAAAATCCCCATCCTGATGTGAGAGTCTATGACTGCGGTACGGCAGGAATGGAAGTCATGTTTCAGGCAAGAGGTAGTAGCAAATTAATTATTATCGATGCGAGTTCAACAGGTTCCGAACCAGGTGCTGTGTTTAAAGTTCCAGGAAAAGAACTGGAAAATTTACCAGAAGCCAGCTATAACGGAATTGTCAGACCAAATTTAGCGCGATCGCCAGTTGAACCGCCCCAGCGTCCCATCCCTTGGGTACTGAGTTTGGCTCTAACACCTACAATAGGTTTGATCCCCAACTGGCGGCTTACTTCAATGACGAGATCCACCTCTTCTATTTGTTCTAGAACGATAATCGGCGTTTGTCCGAGCCGCTGCGCCAGCATCGCCGTTTCGATATATTCCCGATCTTTATAGCCGTTACAAATTAACAATGCTCCTGGTGTATCTAACAGCGCCAAAGCGATCATTAACTCAGGCTTGGAACCTGCTTCTAAACCAAATTGATGGGGTTTCCCAAACCGCACTAAATCTTCAACTAAATGCCTCTGCTGGTTGCACTTTACAGGAAACACGCCACGGTAAACGCCAGGATAGTTATAGCGGGCAATAGCTTTGGCAAAACAAGCGTTTAACCGTTCGATCCTATCTTCCAAAATATCGGAAAACCGGATTAACAGGGGTAGTCCTAAGTTACGCTGCTTGAGGGCGTGAACTAACTCATACAAATCAAGAGAACCGCCGCGATCGCCCTTAGGAGAAACAGTGATGTGACCCGCAGCGTTGATCGAAAAGTAGGGTTGTCCCCAACCTTCTATCCTGTAAAGTGCTTCGCTATCCTCTATCTTCCAGACGCGACTACCATCTGCTGTCGTTGTTGACAGCAGTTTTTGTTGTTTTTGTCCTTTCACTTCGATTTTAGAGCTATTGGAGGGCGGTTTCACCACCTCTTCTGATGTAGTTGTTAAATCACCACGCATTTCTTTCCTGACCTTTTTGTTTCACCCACGAATTTACAATGTATCTTATTCATTCCGAAGCGCATATGCATTCGGAGATACTTTCTGAGATAATCTCTGATTGTCATTTGTCATTTGTCATTTGTCATTAGTTCCTAACTAAGAATAGATGACACGGGACAAAGGACTCATTCACATAGTTTGAGGAGATAGCTTTGGAACGCACATTCATAGCAATTAAGCCCGATGGCGTACAGCGCGGACTAATAGGTGAAATAATCCGCCGCTTTGAGACTAAAGGCTTTACCCTCGTCGGTTTAAAGTTTGTCAAGGCTTCCCGAGAATTGGCTGAACAACATTACGATGTTCACCGAGAAAGACCTTTCTTTGGCAACTTGGTCGAGTTTATCACTTCGGGTCCAGTTGTGGCGATGGTTTGGGAAGGAGACGGTGTTGTCGCCGCTTCCAGAAAGGTCATTGGCGCAACAAACCCCTTAACATCAGAACCAGGTACGATTCGAGGTGACTTCGGTATTAATATTGGTCGCAACCTCATTCATGGTTCCGATGCAATTGAAACAGCACAACGGGAAATTTCCTTATGGTTTAAGGAAGAGGAACTGGTTGCTTGGCAACCGCATTTGACACCTTGGTTGCGCGAGTAGTCTTTGCTGCAGTGCTTGTGTTCAATAGTTAAACCATAACAAATCCCACCTCTAGTTGAGGTGGGACTTCTTGCTCAGTCTATCTAAACAAAATAAGGAATTTTACTTTTGCACTTCCGTCTTTTCGGGTTCCTCTGTCGTAATTTCCGAAACATCCCGTTTAGAAAATCCCCATGCCAAAATTAGGGCAATCGAAGTAATCATGAACCATTGTGGCGGTACGAAAGAATCGTTTATGACTTTTAAGAGCAAGCGCAAGCCCACTAGCGATACAGTGATATAACCGGCATCCTCTAAGTAAGTATATTCATCTAACCAACGAATGAATAAACCCGCCATAAAGCGCAGGGTAATGACACCAATGGTAGTCCCTGTGAGTACCAGCCAAGTTTCATCAGAAACTGCGATCGCCGTCGTCACGCTATCGAGGGAAAAAGCCAAATCTGTTAAGGCAATCACGGGGATCGCTTGCCACAGAGAATTAAATCGAGGTCCGTGGTGTTGATGGTCTTCCCCTTCATCTGATGTAAAATGTTGGAATACCAACCACAGTAAGTAGGTTGCCCCTAGGAACTCGAACTGCCAAAACTTTTGCACCCAGGTTGCTGTGAGAAGTAAAGTGATTCGCAAAACATAGGCAACAACTAAGCCAATATTTAGCGCCTGACGTTCGAGGTTTTTGTTCCCCAGTCCTTGAGCGATAGCTGCAAGCGCGATCGCATTATCTGCCGAAAGCACCGCCTCTAAAAAAATGAGGATAAGCAGAACTATAGGTGCTTCTACGCTGGGATGAAAGTGGAGGTATTCAAAAATTTGGTCTAGCATTCCTGTTTTCTCAAGCAGCAAAGATTAAAAATTAGCAGCAAAATACGGCTTAATATACAAAACGCAACAAAATGCTACTCTTATCCAGCTTAACTTGTAGCTGGTGGATTTTATCCTAATATTGTGTCTTCACCATTCTATACCGCAATTTGTAAATTCCATAGCATCCTGTATTATTTGTTACTTCTCATTCCAAGATTTTGTGTAGGTTGGGTTGAGGAACGAAACCAAGATTTTGTGTAGGTTGGGTTGAGGAACGAAACTAGCAAAACGTTGATATCTTTAATCAATTGTTCGCGTTCCTGTTCGGTTTTCATAATTAAGCCTCTTTCAGATTGTTCAAACGCTAGATCTGGAAGTTCCAAAGTAACAAACTTACAGAGTCACAAGCTAACAGAGTATGAGTTAACTCATTTAACTAACATATAGGGACAAGCTTTTTTCAACCAATGAGTTAAGGCTTTGCCCCTCTTTTTTTGCTTTAGCCACAATTTTTTTATGTAAAATCGGGTCAATCCTTACCATGAATTTACCTGAGAATGGGCGATCGGGCTCCTCCCCCCGTTCTCTACAAAAATCTAAATAATCTTCCACTGAATCAGCAAAAGCTTGCTTTAGTTCGTCTACGCTACGACCTTGAAAAGTAATCACATCCCGAATATTAATGACTTCACCGTGAAAAATTTCTGCCTCATCATCAAATTCAACAATTGCCTCATATCCTTTATACTTCATCATTTTTAATCCCCGCTTCTGTTAAAAACCGCCGCATCGACTTAACAGCACCTTTGTCAGTTTCTTTTTCAGGGTGTGGTCTGTGAAACGTAGCTCTTACATCATTAAGAGCAAATCTGACTCTCGATCCTCTTCCCTCTGATACCTCTGTACCAAGAGCAATTAGGAGAGACTCGATATCACTCCATAAAATATCGGATCTGATAGGGTTTTGAAAAAGAGCATCAAGAGTTTTTTGGTGTTTACTGTTAAGTTCCATTCTTATAGTATCACTAGATGATACTATAATGAACTAAATTGGTTACATTTTGCACGCATCTTAAAGATTAAGGTAAGGAGGGGAGAGGATAACAGAGAACACCTATCACCGAATTGCTGTTGATTGGGGTGTTGAGCAAACAGCACAAGTTAGCTGATACCAATGAAGCCGAACTAACCCGTAGCACTAAGTCTGAAAGTAACAGAGTAACGAACTTACAGAGTTTAAAAAGCGAGAAGACTAAAAAAGTCGCCTAAGATTGGCGACTAGTCATGTAATAAACAAAATTAAGCATTTCTACTGCTAATTTTGTTTAGGCTTCTTAACAAACTTAACTGTTATTAGCCACTAAGACATCTCTTTTTTCTGGTACTGCTGGTACCATTCTGCAAGCACGGGCAGAATTCATCTCCATTTTGAAATCCCCGAAGCTTGTTGTAACGTGCTTGCCATATCTGCCTTTTTCATATGAGAGTGAAAAGTCAGGATTTGTAGAGGTGATCGTCAGGAATTTTCAGTTTACACCAGCTTCCTACTTTGTCGTGCATCGTATTACAGCAATTTTCAGGTAGTTATATCAAGTTCGGTTAAATACTTATCATTACCCTAAAAACATCATATTAGACCACAATCTTAGGGGCGCAAGGCATTGCGCCCTTACACACGGTGTGGTTCATTTATATGAAAACTGCTGTATCATTTCGGCTCCAACTAGAACAGGTCACTCGCAGCTCTACACGTTTGAGCGAATATCCGAGCAATAAACTTTTTGATTATACTGAAGGAGTAATGGCACGAGCGAGTGGTAATAAAAATTAATAATTCTGCTCTGACTGGATGACGATCGCAAAAGCAGTCAATCGACTTCTCGCTCAAGCTATGCTAGAATACCCTAAAAAATAGCA
This sequence comes from Scytonema sp. NUACC21, assembly GCF_054684315.1. Classification (NCBI taxonomy): domain Bacteria; kingdom Bacillati; phylum Cyanobacteriota; class Cyanophyceae; order Nostocales; family Scytonemataceae; genus Scytonema; species Scytonema sp. NUACC21. The sequence goes on from NZ_BAAFZH010000029.1 coordinate 21,552, forward strand.
AATTGATATTTTAAAAAGGTAATCTACGATTTAACTCGCTATGCCCAAGATTTACCTAGAACTTTTAATAGGTGTTCCTGGTGCGATCGAACATAACAATCACTAGAGTCATAGCTAACGCTTGAGACTTATCGGGGAGAGTTCGATGATTGCTTTAGCCGGGGTTACCATTCAAAGCAAAATCTATGAGAGTTCAGCATCCCTGGTGTATCGAGGGATTGGAATGCTAGATGAGCGCTCGCTTGTGGTAAAAATGCTCAAGCATTCCAATCCCTCTGTCCAAGAATTGATTCGCTACAGACAGGAATATGAAATCATTCACTCTCTCAATGTAGAAGGAGTGATTAAAGCATACAGTCTACAGGAGTATCAACGCACTCTTGTTATTATATTAGAAGACTTTGGCGGAGAGTCCTTAGAGCAATGGATGTACAAGCGCCCAGAGACTTTCTGTCCCATGCCCTTATCTCAGTTTCTCCGTCTTGCGATCGCACTGACAGAGACTCTGGGTAGAATTCACGCGGCTAATGTCATTCATAAGGATATTCACCCAGGAAACATCATTCTCAATCCAGAGACGGGTGTTGTTAAAATCATTGACTTTGGAATTGCAACTCAATTTAACCGTACAAATCCGACTTTCAAAAGCCCCCATGTATTGGAAGGTACGCTGGCTTACATCTCTCCCGAACAAACAGGGAGGATGAATCGAATGTTAGATTACCGCACAGATTTTTATTCCCTTGGTATTACGTTTTACAAACTTATCACGGGACACTTACCATTTTCAACAACAGACATACTTGAGCTAGTCCATTGTCATATTGCAAAACAACCTGTTAGCCCTCACGAACTTAATAAAACAATTCCTCAAGCAGTTTCAGATATTATTTTGAACCTCCAATTCCTGGAGGTAACTCGGGTAATTTCACTGGGTTATACGGTTCCAAGCACCTGGCTAATACTGTAAAGGGGTCACCTTCAAAGACTTCCTGAAAACCATTCCGGTGTGTTTGAGTAACGCGATCGCCTCTTGCTTCTAAAATCCATAGTGGGTCACAACCCACAAAACTGTATCGTCCCAGTTTTTCTCCACCTTCCACAGATTCCAGCAAAAAACTGTAAGGCTGACCGGCGCATAATTTGTACCATGCAGATACTGGCGTATCGAGGTCAGCTACCCATTCTTGATACACCGGAACAAAATTGCCCTGTTTAGCTAGCTCGGAAAACTGGGAAAATTCTGGGAAAATCATAAGAACTTGATGTTTGTTAGTAGTCAGCAGTTAGTAGTTAGCAGTTAGTGGTAGTAACAACCAGCTACCAACCACCAACTACTAACTACTAACCAATAGCAATTAACTATGAATTGGGAGCGTCATAAGTAGCTGTACCGCTGAATTTAACTTGAGCGGGGCTGGGGTTTTCACCGATTCTACGGTCGTTATAACGCACTTTTTCGCGACCTGGGTTTACTTTTTCTGGGAAGACACCATCAGCTGGATGGATGTACTGAATTTCTCCGTTGGGATAGATCCGGTAGACTTTGTAGTCTACGATTTTCAATTTCCGGAGAACTTGACCCCCCAGATAAATGCCATACTCCTTGCGGGCTAAGTACAGCAAGTTTTCCCCTTGGCGCATGATAGCAGTGCCACCTGTTGGCAATTCAAAAGGCTGTTGCTTGAGGCTAGTCCAAGTGATAGCGTACTTTTCTTCGATTTCTGCTTTTTTGAGCAAGCCACCAGTGCTGCCACCAAAAACGGGAGTTTGTCCAGAAAGTGTTTCTGCCATAGAGTTCTCTCTCAACGTTTTTAGGGCATACTATCACCGCAACCAGGGTTGTATTGCGATTGCGTCATAGACTGTAACAGTTGTTAGCGATCGGTCATTGGTCATTAATCATTGGTCATTGGTATTACAAATGACCAATGACAAAAAACTATTTACTCTTGACTTTCGCAGGTTTTTGCTCTTGGCTACTTTCAATAATGGGTATGGTAAAGCGAAACTGGCTGCCTTGATTTTTACCATTGGATTCTGCCCAAATTTCACCTCCCCACCCATTAACGATTTGTCGGCAAATCGCTAATCCAAGACCAGTTCCACCGGTTGTACGCCGCAGTGCTCCTTCTTCTTGGTAAAAACGGTCAAACACAATTTCGAGCCGATTGGGTTCAATGCCGCGTCCTGTATCAGCTACGGTGACCTCCACCATCTTATGACGGTTACGCTCAGCTTTGATGGTAATTGTTCCGTCTGAGGGTGTAAATTTACAAGCGTTGTCTACCAGTTTTGCTATGACTTCTACTAGCCAATCACCATCAGCTTTAACCAAAGGTAGGTTTTGTGAAATCTGAGTCTTAATTGCGGGTAGAGCTTCATCGCCAAATCGGGTGCGATTGCGGCTGAGAGCTAAATCAACGCACTCCTGTAAGCTCAGGGATTCAGGATGCCATTCTACTCGACCGCTTTCTAAGTTTGAAAGAGTTAGGAAGTCCTGTATGAGTTTCCGCATCCTTTCTGAGTCAGAAAGTGCTGTGTTGAGCATCACTTGCCGCAACTCTAGGGGCATATCTGGTTCGGTAGCAAGACTTTCCAAGCACACCTGAATTGTGGATAGAGGGGTGCGGAGTTCGTGTCCTGTAATAGCTATCAGGTTACTGCGAGTGCGATCGAGGGCTTCTAGTTGCTGGTTTAGCTTTTCCAAGTTAGCGTATGCTTCTGCTTGGATAAGAGCGACTCCCACTTGCGTGGCAATTGCTTCCACTAAGTCGAAATCTCCAGCCTGCCAATCGTGTATCATTTCTTTACAATAATGTAATTCTACGATACCTAACAAGCGCCCTTGATAAATCACCGGTTCCATTAGCCAGGAGAGTATACCATGTTTTTGAGCAAGTTTTGACAGTGCTTTAGAACTAGTAATATAAGTGTCATTTTGAGTATCAGTAACACAAACACCATCACTTTGCAGCACAACATCTCGAAATAGAAGATTGTTTTCTAAAGGCCAAACTTGCCCTAAAAGGGATGGAACACCAGGGCTCAAAAACTCGTGTTCTATAATAGCTTGGGCATCTGTTGCTTGAGCGCGGTAAATTAAACAACGGCTAGCCCCCAGGTTTTGTCCCAACTCTTGAGCCGCAACTTTGAGAATTTCTTGAGGATTGAGCGATCGCCTGATAGCAGTACTAATAGAGTTGACCAAACGTTCTTTCCGTGCTTGGGCTGAAATAGAACGGTAAGCTTTGTGTAATTTGTACTGGCTCGCTTGGAGATAAGTTACTAAGCGCTGAACAAAGGGATCTGTGTCGATGTTACAAGCATATTCACTGCTTTGCGCGGCTTTTATTGGGTTCTGATGTTCTCCCAGCCCAAACCTTTCGCGTGCCTGTTGAATTTTGTCTGACAGTTCCGGTCTGTATACCAA
>NZ_BAAFZH010000030.1:0-26111 GCF_054684315.1 Scytonema sp. NUACC21
TCGTTCCTCAACCCAACCTACGTTCTACTTTATACTTTAAATGTTGGGTTTCGTTCCTCAAACGCCACTTGCTTCAATGGGGGGAACCCCCACAACGCGGTGACTCCCCAACCTACGGGTTTTAATTACAACTCGCCTGTTGCCAGCATTTGAATAATGCTCGGCATTCCAGGGTCAAAGCCACCCAAATCCCAAGACAGTGGATCTTTGGGATCTACTAATGTAATCCGGTAAGGTGCAAGGGTAATATATACTGCTTTAACGTTAGGGTTTACCTTTTTTCGGTAATCTGCGAGGGCTTGACTTGGATGTCTGTAACCTGCCCAGCTTTCCGAATCAGTCCAAAAGCAAACGACATCTGCTTTGAATTTGTTCTTAATCATCCAGTCATAGGCAACAGAAGCATCGGTTCCACCAAAGTTTTGGTTGCTAGCTTTGGAAACTGCTGACCTAAAACTATCATTAGCGGTGATACCTAAATCGCGGAAATCGGTAGCAAAACCACGAATCATGTAGTTCTTTTCTGCCTTGGCTGTAACAAGCGCCATTGTTGTAGCGACTTCACAGCAAGTTAATCCCATATCCGCAATTGGGGAAGCCATAGAACCGGAGACATCTATGGCGTGCATGAACACTTTGCCTGTGGGTTGCACGACCTCAAAAGACAGGGCTAAGGACTTTTCTAGGATTTCTACAATTTCATCCACTGGGTTCCAAGTCTTTTTGCTGCGTCCCAATGTCCCACCAGATTGATATGTCTTGAGAGCTTTCAAGACATCAATTGGGTGTATGCGTCCTTTCCGCAGATGTTCTTTGTTGTTAAGAACTGCTTCTACTCGCCGCAAATTGTCACGTTCGGTACGCGCTAAAACACCTAATTCAGTAAGTGAACCCAAGTTACGTAGCAATGCACCAATTGGCATTTCGTTGAACAGTAACTGCCAAGCATTTTTATCCATTCTGCCGACTGGTGCAGCCATTTCGTGAGTTAGGTGCCCTCGCAGGATGGCTTCGGGGGTTTGTTCTGGGTTGCGCTTCAGCCACTCATACCACCAAACCTGTGCTAATGCCCCAGAGGGAATGTCATCTGGTAAGACTTCCCAACCTTTGACAACCCACTCGAACAGCCGCTGGTGGTCTTCTGTTGGTGGTTTGACGTGGAACAACCGCAAAGCGTCTCGGTTGGAGAAGTCATAGCGTTGTTGATACTTCAGCAGCTGGTAAGCTAAACTCTTGACATCTTCTCGCAAAAACCAATTTTTACCAGCTTCTCGCACAATTTTACCGAATCCGCGCATGGATTTGGTATAATTTAGCCATTCGTAGAAATGGCTACCTGTACGTACCACTTGTTGGAAAATTTCACCAAACGCTTTCTTGGCTTCTGATGCTTCACCCATCGACAGCAGTACCAAAGCGAGAATAGGCGCACTATTGTTAATGGCACGTCCGTCGCTGGCGTAAAGGATTTCTTCTGCTACTCGTCTGGGGTTTTCTGCGATCGCTTGTCTGACAACTTCAACAAAATCCTCTGTCAATTCGTGTTTGCCCGCATAGTAAGTGCTTTTGGCTGTACCAAGCAGCAAACAGCGCCGCAGCATTTGCCAAAGACCAGCATCGAACATGAACCCGCCCGAACGTCCTTGAATCATTTCCGCTTCTCGTCCGGGGATTGGCTGGGTTTGTGGTGTAGCTGTCTTTTTCTGGGTGAAAAATTTGTAATTCATAGTATTCCGTCCAGCCCTTGCGGGCAAAAATGGAAGGTGGCGGAGCAGGAATCGAACCTGCGACCTCCCGCGTGAAAGGCGATAACCCTCATTCTTCGTCCTTTTCAGGCTAGGGGTGAACAAGGATGTTTTTGGCGCTCTATCCTCTGAGCTATCCGCCACACGAACAAGTCAAAGTTCAAAATTAAATGAATTGGTGTGGGAGGCAGGATTTGAACCTGCGAATCATGGAACCACGATAACCCTCAACTCTTCAGCCTTTGCAGACAAGTTTGTGAACCAAGGACTACAGGCAATTTGCCCGTCCATTGCCTTTCCAGACTTGGCTACTCCCACGTCAGTTTTAATTAATTTGGTGTAGCGGGGCGGGATTTTAACCCGCATCTCCGGTGAATAAGGGGGGTACTTTTTCAAGCGATAACCCTAAATTCTTCGTCCTTTTCAGGCAAAGTTGGCGCTCTACCATTTGAGCTACCTGCCACATATCAGCTTGTAGTATTTAATGTAGTATATGTATTATCAAAGTGTCAAGTGGTTGGTGTATTAATTTTGTAGATGGGTTATGTAGCGTAATTAGTGGTGGGCGGTGCCCACCCTACTTTTATACTCCACTATCGGTGGTGGGCAGTGCCCACCCTACTTTTATACTTTACTATCGGTGATGGGCAGTGCTCACCCTACTTTTATACTTCACTATCGGTGGTGGGCAGTGCCCACTACTTTTATACTCCACTATCAGTGGTGGGCAGTGGTCACCCAGCCCTTTCAACGCGTTCATTTGTACTAAATTTTTGACCCAAAATCGATGCTTAATTAAGCCTTATACAATCCCCCAAGACTTTGCCGCGAGGACAAAACATTTTGCGGTTATTGATATACGGTTCTGGCTCAGAGAAATATCCCCAGTCCACCTCAGAGCCTGGCAGGTTTGTGCATTCCAAGGGGATTTGAATCTCCGGTTTAGTATCTGGGTTGCCAGCTTCGAGTAATAACACAGTTGTTTCACTATCTTGAGTCAGACGGTTGGCGACAACGCAACCTGCCGAACCTGCACCAATTACAATATAGTCATATTGAGTCATAAAATTCTCCTTTTCTGTTGTTTGTGTTTTATGGCACACTAAGGAGCAGCTTAACAGGTTGAGCATCCATTGTTGAATGCACATAAGGCTCGAACAAAGACCGTTCTTCTGGAAGAAACCGTCTTGGGCGCATTGTTTGTCTATCCACAAACAATCGATAATGTATCTAAATCAAAGCTAGCCCCGACACAAGCAGCTAAGCGGAGTATTTGCTGTGTAACTTCTGGCAGTTTCTTCAACTCGATTAGCATCAACTCCACAACATTATCGGTGATATTTTGAGCTTCAATCTCAGCAATGTTCCACTGCCAGCTTAAATTTTTAGAATCAAAAGTCAACAGATTTTCGCTATGCAGCATTCTCAAAAATTCACCAACAAAGAAAGGATTGCCCTCAGTTTTACGCATCACCAACTCAGCTAAGGGACGAACGGTGTCTGCATTCTGATGTAGCGTCTGGGCTATCAACTGACTTAACGGTTCAAGCGTTAAGGGTGCCAGGATAATCTCCTGAAGCACGTTTTTAGCATGATACCACCTTTGACTTGCCCTTTGCAAATTCAGTTTCTAATTTAGGACGAATAATAGAACCGCCGGTGATGGGAGTTACCTTTGCCGTTGGCGGAACTCGTGGGGTGTTTTATACTGGTGCTGGGATTGCGATCTGCCGAAGGCAGTAGCGAAGCTATCGCAACTTGTGTTATTTTTAGGCATGAATAGCTCTCGCCTTGTTAAAATCAGCAAATACCTCAGCAAACATCTCCGCCATCAACCAGATCGCATTGGGATTCAACTTGCTCCTGGTGGCTGGGTTTGTGTGAATGAACTGTTAGAAGCTTGTGCAAAAAACCAGTTTCCTATCAGCCGTGATGAACTGAATGAAGTTGTTGCAAACAACGATAAACAACGTTTTTCCTTTGACGCCACAGGCACTTTGATTCGTGCTAACCAAGGACACAGCGTAGAAGTTGATTTGCACTTTTTACCTGTGGTTCCTCCAGATGTACTTTATCACGGTACAGGACACAAATCTGTCGAGTCAATTTTGCAAACTGGGCTATGCAAAATGTCACGACATCACGTTCATTTGTCACGAGATATTGCCACAGCAAAAACTGTTGGTGCAAGACATGGAAAAGCCGTAGTTTTTGCAGTAGATGCAGCTGCGATGCACCAAGCAGGTTATCTTTTTTATTGTTCTGATAATGGAGTTTGGCTAGTGGATGCTGTACCCTCACAGTATTTACGGCGGATAAATGACAAGGACGATCTTCTTTGATTGCGTTTTTTAATACCGACCTACCTAGCTGAATTTGGAGTTTCTAGTGCAGAATGAAGACAGACTCTTTTATCAACTTAATTTGATGCAAACTTCCTCTGCCGCCATTTCTAATTTAATTGTTCCTGGGTTTCATGCCCTTTCCGACCCACTACGCATCCGTGTACTCGAACTGCTGCGAGATAATGAGCTATGCGTGTGTGACTTGTGCGATGCTTTGGGCGTAACCCAATCAAAACTGTCTTTTCACCTGAAAACCCTGAAGGAAGTGTCTTTGGTGCGATCGCGTCAAGAAGGACGCTGGATCTACTACAGCCTTAATTTGCCTCAGCTTGTTGTCCTAGAGCAATACTTATCAGAGTTTCGCCGCTTTAGTCAGATATTGCCTGCGCGTGCTTGTAAAGACCTCCCCCTAAGTGATTTTTCTGATTATTAAGTTATGTAAAGATGCCCTCTTTCGTTCTTGACATATTAATTTTTTTTGAAATGATGGAAGTATACCTTTTCACTTAAATCCTGGGAACGAGTCAATGAACGCAAGATTAGTTAATTAAGTTGGCTCTTGTATTTGGGTCGTTGGCTTTAGCAACCAGTTGCTCAACAACACCCAATTCATCTACCAATCAACAATCGCAAAATGTAACTCAAGTCAGTAATAATGTTCACTTAAACAACGGTAAAGCAGGAACGGTTTTTGCAGGAGAAGCACGGCTAGACCTAACGATTGGAGAGTTGTTACGGAAACAAAAGAATTTTTAACGAGTAGCTATTGATTTTTAACTAATACCAATGAGTATGAATAATTCACCAGCGAATGCAGCCCCAGTTCTAGCTGGAGGCAATCTAAGTTTTTTTGAAAAGTATCTTACCCTTTGGGTGTTTTTGTGTATCTTGGCAGGAATTGCACTGGGAAGGTTATTTCCTGGGATTGCAGTCGCTCTTGATGCCATAAGTATCTATCAAGTTTCCATCCCTATAGCCGTCTGCTTGTTCTTCATGATGTATCCCATCATGGTGAAGATTGACTTCACCCATTTAGCTCTTTGTTCACTTGTGGTAATGCTGCGACTGCTCTCCACTGTGCTTGCGTCACTGGATACTTACCCATGCAAAATTGCTTAACGTTTACTAAATGCTGAGGGCTTTCTGAATCTCTGTGCTCTGGTTCATCTTCTGGTGAACCCATCAGAAAACTGCCCTTGGGAATCAGCACCATTTCTAGAGTAATTCCATTGCCCAAGTCTTCTACATAGTATTGAGCTGTCTTCTGTGTCCGGTTTATAACTATGTTTGGCATTTATTACCACTTGCTTTACGTTCTGCTTGATTGTAAATTTGAGGGCTTCCCAGACTTAATTTTGAAAAAAAATTTATAACGCTCCGCTTCGCTACGCTAACAAAGGACAGAAAAAAAGAAGAGCAAAGGGCAAAAAGACTAAAGTATAAAGCGCTACTAAAGAATCCTCCCCACCCCACAGGCTACACGAAAACCAACATCGTCGTTGAAGTAGCCGCGCTCCGCCCTATAGCTGTTGAAGCGGGACGCGGAACGGCAGTTTCTAGGATTGCCGATCCAGGAACCGCCCCGCAGCACGGCATTTTCAAATTTTTGAGAAAAGCTATCATTATTATCAAACCAAGCGCTGCCATCTGTTGGCGCACCTTCATAGCTACCGTGCCAATCGTCGAGACACCATTCCCATAAGTTTCCGTGCATATCGTATAACCCAAAAGTGTTAGCTACTCCAAAACTCCCTACTTCTGTTGTTTCCTCTCGATAGGTTCCTTTCACCCCAGCACCGTAAGTAGACCTAGCATCATAGTTAGCTAACTCTGATGTAATTGTCTCACCAAAGTGAAATGGTGTAGTGGTTCCAGCACGACAAGCATACTCCCATTCTGCTTCACTAGGCAGGCGGTAGGGTCTTTTTGTATGGGTAGCAAGGCGGGAGCAAAATTTAACCGCATCGTACCAAGAAATGTTCTCTACAGGTCGTCTATCCCCTTTGAAATGCGATGGATCGGCATTTAGCTCTTTGTTCACTTGTGGTAATGCTGCGACTGCTCTCCACTGTGCTTGCGTCACTGGATACTTACCCATGAAGAAGTCTGAGACAGTTACTTGATGTTGCGGGCTTTCATCACCGTAACGCTCTGGTTCATCTTCTGGAGATCCCATCATATAGCTGCCTTTGGGGATAGCTACCATTTCTAGGTGAACACCATTCCCTAAGTCTTCGATAAAACATTCGGCTTGTTGAAGACTGCGGTGAATATCTATTTGAGAATAATTTACCTGCGTTTGAATAACATTCTTGAGATTTGTTTTATTAATTTTTTCACCGATTGCTGCCGATAAAACTTTCCATAGGTTTTTGGCAACATCCTTTAGTTGGCGTGTAGAGTAATTTGATGATGCTGCCATTTGCTCATAAGTTTGATTTGATATTGTTGCCTGTATGATTAACTGTTCAATTTCGTTTAAATGCTTTTCTGTCTGAGAAAATACTAAATTATCAGTAATGTCTACAGGATTATTTGATGTATTAGATTGCTTGATTCCCGTGATGATTGCTACTTCAAAATTAAAAGACCGCAGGTTGGGATCTCTAAGAGCGATCGTTGCAACTTCAAATGTACATTCCTTAAGTGGTGGCAAGACTTCTAGGAGTAACATCTCTGGTTCCGCTATGGAACTGTATCGGCTTGCTAAAGCAGCATATTCACCTCCCAAACGACGCAGTACGTCTAAGCCCACCCTAGCAAAGGGTAAGGCAGTATCCCATCGATCGCCCTCTGAGGCTTGTATCTCACCAAGCAATGCCTCAAAAGTCTTGAATGGGCTACCCAGTTTTTGACAAATTGATGCTGATAGCACATTCAACACCTCGATCGTCTTTGAGATTGATGTATCTCCCAGCAAAATATGACGTACTCGCTCGTCTCCATCAGCCGAGTTATCGCCCCAGAACTCGTAGCGACATAGGTCATCTTCTTCCGTATCACAACGCCGCAAGAGACCACCGAGCAGTACTTCTGCCACATGAGATTGTTGTACTTCCTCCTCAAAATCACCACGAAAGGCATCCCGTAATAAGTCAATCACCGGCAAGGTTACTGGAGCCCCTGCCATCAAATTTGCTAATCGCTGCGCTGTTTTGGAAGCTGTTGAGCGAAACAGTGCGACTCGCTCTCGGGCAGTCCGTTGGGTCGAGGGTGGAGAGGGGTCTGATTTCCCTTTTTCTGCCTGCTTGCGGATAAAAGACAGGTCAAACGTTCGTCCTGGTGTACGATTATCTCCAAAGCCAGAGGCTACTCTTGCCCAGTAGAACATCGACGCTGCATCAAGGGTGATAATCGACACCGTAACCAAGTCCTTATTATTACGCCGTTCCAGACGTTGGGGCAAACCTTCGATCGCCAACTGAGTACTCAATAACCCCGGAGCAAGCGCTCTTAGCTTGACAATATGTCCATCGCGCAACGCGGTTCGTGACCACAGTCGTTCCGGAAACATTTGGAAGATGGCGATGGGCTGTACCTTGCTCCAATCCAGCAGTGTTTTGTAAATCAGGTCTTGCCGCCAAAGCGCGGATGTACAGTCGTTCAGCACTAACCGGAAGACAAGACATCTGTTAAAAGTTAGACAACGGCGAGTTAGTCGCAAAGTTAAAGGTAGCAAAAATCGGAAAAAAGTAGCTAAAAAAGTTGGAAGATTACACAAACGTGTCAGTGACAAACGTTTAGCATACCAATGGTATGTAGCGAACAAAATAGTTTCTCGCAATGTAGACGCTATTGGTTTGGAAGACTTAAACGTTGCAGGAATGTTGCGACGTTGCCAGGTTAAAGTGAATGAGAAAACAGGACGATTCTTAAAGAACGGACAAAGCCGGAAAAAAGGTTTAAATAGGTCTATCTCGGATGCTAGTTGGAGTGAGTTAACTTCAAAAATTGAGTATCTTGCTGCAAAGCAGTACAAAGTCGTAATTAAAGTTAATCCTCGAAATTCTTCATGTGAATGTCGAAATTGTGGGCATATTGACAAATTGAATCGTGATAGAGAAAGATTCATTTGTTTAAGATGTGGTCACATGGAACACGCTGATTTAGGTGCTGCAAAAACAATCCGAGATAGAGCTTTAAGTATGGTACGTGGGGACTCCGCGAAACCTGGTGCCGACATCAGCAAGTCTGGTGAAGGAACATCTAAACGCCCGAAAAATCGTCAGGAGACATCAGTACGCCCTCGTGGCAAACGTGCTGAGCCTGGGAACCTGAGCAATCAGGATATTAAGACAGCGATGTTTTAAGAATCACCGTACCTTTTAGGTCGGTAAGTGTCAAAAAGGTTACATGAAATCTTTTTTATTCGACCATGAAAAAACCTACTGCTCTAACAACTGCATTGTTCACTACCTGTGCTATGCTGCTAACTGCCTGTGGCGGCGGCACTAACACTGCTACCAACACCGGAACCAACACCAATACTGGTTCTACAACTAATGCTGCTGCAACGACAAGTACATCTGGTTCTATTCCCATCGGTATTGCCTTTGCACAAACCAGCAATGTAGCATTACTCGGTCAAGAGGGAGTCGCTGGAGCAAAAATTGCCGAACAGTATTTTAATGAAAAAGGGGGTGTCAATGGCACTCCTATTAGGTTAGTTTTCCAAGACACGAGTGGTGATGAAGCAGGAGCAATTAACGCTTTTCAAACTTTAATTAATAAAGATAAAGTGGTTGGTATTGTTGGTCCAACCTTGTCACAACAAGCTTTTGCTGCCAACCCCTTTGCTGAAAAAGCCAAGGTTCCAGTTATTGGTGCATCCAATACAGCAAAAGGAGTTCCAGAAATTGGCGATTATATTGCACGTGTATCCGCGCCTGTTTCTATTGTTGCGCCTAATTCAGTAAAAGCTGCTCTCAAGCAAAATCCTAATATTAAGAGAGTAGCAGTTTTTTACGCGCAAAACGACGTTTTTAGCAAGTCGGAAACGGAGATTTTTCAGAAAACAGTTAAAGACCAAGGTTTGGAATTGGTAACGGTGCAAAAATTCCAAACAACTGATACTGACTTTCAAGCCCAAGCCACTAATGCTATTAATTTAAAACCAGATTTGATTATTATTTCTGGCTTAGCTGCAGATGGTGGTAATTTAGTGCGACAGCTGAAGGAACTGGGTTATAAAGGTTTAATTGTTGCTGGAAATGGTTTGAATACGGGGAAAGTATTCGCTGTGTGTCAGGCGTTTTGTGATGGGGTGATTATCGCCCAAGCTTACAGCCCTGAATACGCGGGGGCAATTAACAAGGAATTCCGCAGTGCTTATTTGAAGCAGTATAAAGAAGAACCACCTCAGTTCAGCGGTCAAGCTTTTGCTGCTGTTCAGGTGTATGTAGAGGCGTTGAAAGCTTTGGATAACAAGACCAAGATTAGTACGGTGCCTCTCAATCAACTACGTACAGAATTAAATAAGCAGCTACTGGCAGGAAAGTACGAAACTCCACTGGGTGAAATTGCTTTTACACCTGTAGGCGATGTTATTCAAAAGGAGTTTTATGTTGCCAAAATTCAGGTAGACCAAAGCAAGAACACAGGTAAATTTGCAATTTTAAAGTAGTTGCAACATGGATATATCTTTATTTTTGCAACAATTTTTGAATGGGTTATCTATTGGTAGCGCCTATGCTATTTTTGCCTTAGGATATACCTTGGTTTACTCCATTTTGGGCATTATTAATTTGGCTCACGGTGCAGTTTTTACCTTGGGAGCATATTTTACTTATGCATTTATAGGTGGAGCCTTTGGATTTAATGGGGTGCTGGCTAATGCGACGCTGCCAATACGATTGCCATTTGCTGTAGCTATGATTCTGGGAAGTACTCTTGCAGGGTTGATTGGTGTCGCAATCGAACGCGTTGCCTTTCTCCCCCTGCGACGGCGCGGTTCTGACCCTTTACTGACTGTTGTTTCTAGTTTGGGTGTGGCAGTTGTTATTGTTAATTTAATACAGTATTTGGTAGGTGCAGAAAGCTATACTTTCCCTGCAAACACTTATGGCAATTTGCCATCTTCTATTAATTTTGGCAGTGCAGAAAACCCCATTCCCATCCGTAGCGTTCAAGTGGTGATTTTTGCTGTATCTATGGTGGTTGTGGCAATTCTCACTGGTTTTATAAATTAGTTATGTACTGGCTGGCAATCAATCGCGAGCCAATAACTCTCTCCCAATTACAAAAAGACATTATATCATCAGGAATCCTACAGAGATTGCTAGAGGCTTTAGAGTCTCTGGTGCGAAGAGGTTTAATCAATAGGGTTACGCCTACACAAGCTGAGAAAAGCGCCCCACTCTTTACACTAGAACCTATATTAATGGAGTATGTGACTGGCAAGTTAATAAAGCAAGTATGTGCAGAGATAGTCACTCAGGAATTTGTGCTTTTTAGATATCATGCTTTGATCAAAGCTCAGTCAAAAGATTTCATTAGAGAAATTCAAATACGCTTTATCCTAAATCCAGTTATTGATGAACTGTTGACTATCTTTAAAAACAAAAAAAGACTTGAGGGGCATCTAACTCAAATTCTAGCCAAGCTACAAGAAGAATCTCCAAAGGAACGTGGGTATACAGGTGGGAATATTCTCAATATGCTTTGTCAGTTAAAGACGGATTTAAGAGGGTATGATTTTTCTAACCTGACACTTTGGGAAGTCGATTTCAGGGGTGTCAATTTACCTCAGGTCAATTTCCAAAATGCTAATTTATCCAAATCAGTTTTTACTCAAGACTTCAGTAAAATTTCTGCCGTAGCATTCAGTCCCAATGAAAACATTTTGGCGATAAGTGACGTTAATGGTAAAATTAGCTTGTGGCAAGGTTTTGCTGTCGGCAACAGCGTGCCGTCAGTCATTATTGAACAATTTTTGCACTGTCAGGGGCATATTAGCTCGGTGCGGGCGATCGCCTTCAGTCCTGATGGCAGTACGATCGGTACCGGGGGTACTGACCAGAATGTGAAGTTTTGGGATGTCAGGAATGGTGAATGTCTGAAAACTTTGAGCGGGCACCCCAAGCAAGTACAAGCAGTTGCCTTTAGTCCAAAGGGTAATTTTCTGGCATGCGGCAGCGATGACCAAACCGTAAGTATATGGAATATCAAGACCAGTGTACGCTACAAAATTTTGCAGGGACATACTGGTTGGGTACTGTCAGTTACTTTCAACCCTCAAGGTAAAATCCTAGCTAGCGGTAGTAGTGACACAACCTTGAAGCTATGGAATATTAGCACGGGTGAATGCCTCCGGACTTTGCAAGGACATACTAACCGGGTAAGGTCAGTCGCCTTCAGTCCGAATGGCAAAACTATAGCTAGTGGCAGTGATGACAAAACCGTGAAGCTATGGGATGCTACTACCGGTGAATGTCTCCGGACTTTGCAGGGACATAGTAACTGGGTGAGGTCAGTCACCTTTGCTCCTCAAGGTAGAATCCTAGCTAGTAGCAGTGATGACCAAACTGTGAAGCTATGGGATGCTACCACTGGTGAATGCCTGAGAACTTTACAGGGACACACTGGTTTGGTCGGGTCAATTGCTTTCAGTTCTGAAGGTCATATCCTTGCTAGTGGCAGCGATGACCAAACAGTCAGGCTTTGGGACGTTACCACTGGTCAAACCTTAAGAATCTTACACGGATATAGTAATGGGGTGTTGTCAGTTGCCTTTACTCCTGGTGGTACAACCTTTGTCACCAGCAGCGACGATCGAACTGTGAAGCTATGGGATGTCAAGACTGGTCAGTGGAATCAAACTTGGCAGGGACATCCTAACCGAGTGCAAACCGTTGCTTTCAGTCCCGATAGTCAAATGTTAGCTACAGGCTGTGATGACAAGGTAGTCAGATTGTGGGATACTAGCAAGAATCAATGTTTTAAAATCTTGCAAGGTCACAGTGGTTGGATCAAAGCAGTTGCGTTTGCTCCTCAAGGTGATATCCTCGCTAGTGGCAGTGATGACCAAACCGTGCAATTGTGGGATGTGAGCACCGGTCAAATTTTGAGAACCCTGGAACACACTCATGGCGTCTGGTCCGTTGCCTTCAGCCGTGATGGTGATATTTTGGCTACTGGCTGTGACGACCAAACCGTGCAATTGTGGGATGTGAGCACCGGTCAATATCTCAAAGGCTTATCGGGACATAGTGGATGGGTCTTGTCGGTTGCTTTCAGCCCTGAAGGTAAGATTTTGGCTAGTGGCAGTAAAGATAAAACTGTGATGCTTTGGGATATCAGCACCGACCAATGCCTCACAACTTTCTCGGGACATACTAGTTGGGTGTTGTCAATTGCTTTTAGTCCTCAAGGCAATATTGTTGCTAGTGGTAGCACAGACCAAACGGTAAAATTGTGGGATGTTGAGACAGGTCTTTGTCTCAAAACTTTACAGGGTCATACTCACTGGATAAAGTCAGTTGCCTTTTGTCCGGACGGTCAAACTTTGATCAGTGGCAGTCAAGATGGCACTGTTAAATTATGGGATATTTTGACCGGTGAGTGCCTAAAAACTTTAAGAAATGAAAGACCTTATGAGGAAATGAACATTTCTGGCGTGACAGGTTTAACCCAAGCGACTATTGCTTCTCTAAAAGCTTTGGGAGCAATTACCGATATTCAGCCATGAAGTTTTCTGATGGCCGTACCCCAGTCATATCACGTTCGCATAAAGACTTATCATTAAGGCAGATGGGGAGATGGGGAGATGGGGAGATGGGGATGAGATAAGGATTCATCAAGCGTTTGTTATATTTTTTAATATATAGATTGGCATTGACAATAGGAAAATTAGCCATCTTTTCCAGAAAAAGTAAGTGAGGCAACCCATAATCTAATTCGTGGTTACCTAAAGTCACTACGTCAGGAGCCAGGTAATTCATAATTTCTATGGTTGAAATACCTTTGTATTCGGTATCAATCATAGAGCCTTGGAGCATATCGCCTGCAATGACAAAAAGTACGTTTTTCTCCTCCTGACGCACTTTATTTATATATCCTGACAGCAGCGACATTCCACCAATAACATGACCTTCTACTACACCCGTCGCCTCTGCTAGGAAGTCTCCGTGCATATCATTTGAATGTAAAATTGTAAATTTTTTAAATCGCTCATTATTCATCAAATTATCCCTCTAAAACATTTTATTAAAACTTATTTTTTTGCCCCGTTAAGCCAATTCGCCAATCGAAAGAGGCATATTCAAGTTAAAAACAGCCCTTACTCCCTGACTCATGGCTATCACTTCCTTAGACTTCTGGTTTCTGTGAATTTTGCTCTCTATATTGAGATAATCAGAATTTAGGTGAAAAATATAAGAAATATATGAGATGGACAAAATGTTTGATTGTCTTAATCATTCCCATGCCAACGCTGTTTTGCTATACCGCTTCATGGTGAACTGGTGGGGTGAAATAAAAGCCCAAAAAGCCGATCCCGATCGTAGGTAGGGCTTGCCGCACACGCCCTCCCACAAAGAAGGTGCAAGATGTCAGACGATCGCATCTGGTACAGCCCTTATATCTTGTCCGGGTAAAGACTTATCATTAAGGCAGATGGGGGGAGGGGGAGATGGGGAGAGGGGGAGCGGGTTTTCCGGTTTTCGCACAGATTGTTTAATAATTAATTAACCGGACTTAATATTACCCATACTGGAAATGGTGTCCAATCCAGATGGATTTTGGCGGTTTCCGCGAGCGTTGGTAGGGCTTCAACTGCCTGTTGTATCAGAATCTGCTGCTCGTGGTTACTCCAGAACGTCGGTTGTTGGGTTGTTGGCTGGGTGCGGAAGTCGCCAAAATGGTGGGCAAGTTGCCGAGCCATATCTTGCGTTTGGGTATCCTTACTATTTACTGCTGAAAGACTGAGCAATCGCCCATCACTTTTGTTTATCGTTTTCAAAAGAAAGAGTATTTGCTTTTATTTATTTGAAGACCTTAATATTAAAACCATGCACTGCGAGGGTACTTAAACAAAAATTATTATTTAATAGCAACTTTAAACATTGAAAAACAGGCTATGAATAGCAAGCCTCGAATTGAGAAAAGCAGATATGATTTCCAGTTACTGACATCTTGCGCCTTCTCAATAAGGGGGTGTGCGACATAGCCCTACCAACGCTCGGGATAAGCTTTTTGGGCTTTGATTTTTGCAATAAGGTGATGGTGCAAGATATGAGGTTAGGCATTATGACAGAATCAGCACCACCAAGGAAAATTGCTTTTCCCTGACCCTAAACCTCTAACCCTTTTCCCCCTCTACTTTTCTAAGAGAGAAGGAATAAAAAACTATTAAATATTTGCGAGCAACATTTATGAATTGGTTAATTGGCACATTAATTATTGGGTTCTCTGCCGCTTTTGCAACTACTTTTGATGACAATATATACTTGACAGCTTTCTTTGGAAAAGTCAATCATAGCTTTCGTCCCAAGCATATTATTCTTGGTGAATTTGTTGGGTTCACTACATTAGTAATTGCTAGTCTTCCTGGCTTTTTCGGTGGTTTACTCCTTCCTGAAGCTTGGATTGGATTGCTAGGTATCCTCCCAATCGTTATTGGTATTAGTCATATAATGAGTCGAGAAGACGGCGAAGAGACTATACAAGCTGTGTCAATTGACTTTAATCCTTCAGCCAAAGCTAAGGTTCAGAGAAAATCATTATGGGTAACTCTACGCGATCCACAAACTTACCGCGTTTCTGCAGTGACTATTGCTAATGGAGGAAACAACATTGGCATCTACGTTCCGTTGTTTGCTAGTAGCAATCTTCCTAGTTTAGGTGTGATTTTGTGTGTTTGCTATACAACTGTTGGGCTGTGGTGCTTCCTCTCTTACAATCTGACACGCAATCCCCTCATGGCTCCCGTTTTAGCTCGCTTTGGTCGGAAAGTCTTTCCATTTGTGTTAATGTGGTTGGGATTCTCCATCATGATGAAAAGTGGAACTTTTCAACTTTTACCCAGTCTAGCAACGCTTTTTCATTAAATATTGGGCGGTCTAACTTGAAAGTGAGTCATGAAGAGGCAGGAGAAATACTCCAACCAATAATAAATAATATGGATAAAGTTTAAAATAGCTTTTATCTTTTATTTATCTTGTGCCATTAAACCCATTTCTAAATATATGGGCTGTAATATCTGCCTCATTTTAGACTCTTTCCTAGCAAAATAATAAGACCCTAAGAGGCAACAAGTACCACCAAAGCATAAAGCATTAGTAACTCCAATTTGGCTTGTCAAGCCCCCAAAAAATAAATTACCAAAAGGTAAAATTCCTAAAAAACCTGTTGTGAATATACTTGTCACTCTACCTCGTATGTTTGATTAACTGGAAATCTTTGATAGTCCTGTTGAAGAATTTGAATAATGTCAATTTTGTCATTCGTCATTTGTCATTGGTCAAAAGTCAAAAAATTTGTGTAAGGCAAAATTGGAGTTATTATCTATTCTATTTCAGGCCAGAGCCGAGCTAGCTGTGACCGCCACAAAGCTAAAACCTCTTCTTGCGCCTGTGCAGTGTAGTTTATCTCTCCCATCAATCCCTCGGCGTAAAAACGTTCGAGGTTTTGCATAGTAGATTCTAGGGTTTGCCCTTGCTGTTTTGCCGCCTTAATAATTTGCCGGGTACGTCGTTCAATTAAGTTATGAAAGACATTATCCAAACCAACTTCATGCAGGGAAATAAGTCGGGCGATCGCATCTCGAAAATCTTCCACAGTTAAACCACTAGCACTGTGCTGGAAGACTCCCCAAATCACGCCTTGCTGCACGGCATACCGTACTTCCTGCGTCTCATCAAAATTTGCTTCTAAAAACTGTTCTAGAAAAAATTCTGCCTCCGATACTGGCATCATGGGTAGCAAAACTCGCAACCAACTTCGATCGTCCGAAAGCATGACCAGAAGGCGGAATGATGAAGTCTCTACTTGCCAGGAACCAGGTGCAAGAGCGTTGACAGATTGGTCGCTAAATAATTCTCTCAGCGTATCGGCAATTTCTGAAGGTATCATAATCGTTTTTTTATCTTCAGTTCCTAGCGTAGCGCTTTCGGCTACCAATGGATTGGGTATCTATGATAGTTGTTTTTTTTATTACATTGAGTTATTATTACGAAACTACTATTTTTAAGTAATTTAAATTACGCTATTTAATCTTTTATACGTAATAACAACCCAAAAAGTAGAATCCTCTCTTGAAGAGTTTAAGGACGTTTTACAGGTTCAAAGGTGAAACCCAAAAGAATATCATCTTTTGAACTCATAGGACCAGTTGATACACGAACCACTCTTTTTCCATCCCTGATGAATTCTTGATACATTGGCTCTGTCTCGATCTGCTCAGCCATTTTCCCTGACTTAATCTCGGCAAGGTGCTCCCGAAGTTCTTGCAATTCCTCATCGGAGACACCAGCCTGCTCAGCTTCCGCAATCAACTTCTCAATTTTTTCTGCTGATATTCTGGTCATATTATACTCCAAAATTTGAAAACCTAGCCCAATGAGTTTGGCAATTGTACTAATGATAGTGAACACCACTACAAGCACATCTAACCATGAAATTTTACGTTTGGAATCTTTGTTGTGAGACTTTTTTGTGTTTTGCATACTATTGCCTTGGTGAAAGTTTTCCGTTTTAAGTAGGGTATGACTGTTAACTCTACTTGCCCGTACACTCTCATTAAATTCCATAGATGACTGACATTCAGCCGCTCAGATTGCCTAGGTTTTCTGAACCACTTACTGGGTTTTGATTGACTTACCCAAGTATTGACGGAGTAATGTTGGACAAAAAGCTGTATGACTAAAATCTTGTCTATTATTGAAAGAAAGTAGCAGTCCGAAAAAAAGTATTTTGGGAATAATGCATTGGATGTTCAACTTGCAAATTGCCCAAGATATTTTAACTTGGGCATCCTGCTCGCCCAAATTATGCAAATTAATCTGGAACAGTTTAACTTCAAAAGCTGTCACAGTGAGAAAAAGACTTTGTATTTGCCGTAGCGTTATTCATTCAACTTACTACTTTAAGTAAGTCGGCACAATAAAACATTAACTATGTAAACTTCTGTTAAGAGCCTTAAAACCCAGTAACGATTAACCACTAACCATTAACAGCGCTAACAGATAGTTGTGTTGATTGACGCCGACCCACTTAATCTTGAAAAGCTATAGCACTCAAAGCGCCTGTCCGAAACAAAGTTAGAGCTTCAGATACCTCGCAAGACTTAAACAGGATGCCTATATGTCCCGTTCACTTAAAATCGATTCAAAATTCAACGCACAAGTGAAATCGGCTCTCAAGCGTTCTGGCTTTCCCAGCCAAAATGCTTTAGCGATGGAATTAGGGATTAGCCGTTCTACAGTTAACAACTTTATGACTGGTAAGCCCGTTGATTATCTTAATTTTGTAGAGATTTGTGAAAAGTTGGGGTTAGACTGGAAATCAATCTCGACTTTTGAAGATTCTGCTGGTGAAAGCGGTAACCCTCAACAAGATTGGGGAAATGCCCCTGATATCTCTACTTTCTATGGCAGAACTGAAGAACTAGCCAGGTTAGAACAATGGATTGTTAAGGAAAAATGCCGAATTGTAACGCTTTCAGGTATGGGTGGAATTGGCAAAACTTCCCTGGCTGTAAAATTAGCAAGGAAAATTCAGGATAAGTTTGAATATGTGATTTGGCGATCGCTACACTATACCCCCTCAATTCTAGAACTTCTAGCAGAGTTGATTGAATTCTTGTCTAACGGTGAGCAAACAAACTTACCAGAAACTGCCAACAGCAGAATAACCCTCTTTTGTCACTCTCGGCGTAGTATAATAAGTAGCAAACCCTAGAAGCGTTGTTGGTACTACGGTAGAGCCTCGTCAAGCAATACCCACGGTCAAATTTATAGACGAATACTGTCAAATTTATGAAAATGTATTTCCGGGAGCAGGCAGAAAGATTTTGGTAAAATCACTTCATCAAAAGATGCGGCTGATTTTATCAGAAATACTTTCAATGAAGGTGAAGTAGAATTGCAGGAACAGTTCATCGTTCTTTATCTCAACCAGGCAAATGAAATCATCGGTTATTATAAACACTCTAAAGGGGCTATTAATGCAACAGTAGCCGACATTCGCATTATTCTTGCCACTGCTTTAAAAAGTTTAGCAGTGTCAATGGTAATTGCACATAATCATCCGTCCGGCAACCTAAAACCTTCAAGAGCAGATGAACAATTAACAGCAAAGATTAAAGAAAGTGCTGCCATGATGGAAGTGCGGTTGCTTGACCATGTGATTGTAACAAGGGACAGTTATTATTCTTTTGCCGATGATGGTTTATTAGGATTGGATGGCTTAAATAATAAAGAGGAACAGTTTGTTGCTGCGATTGAATTTGATTTAGCTACTAAGAAGTCACACAATAAAATATCCGTAGAAAAGCTGGCTGCTTCATTTGGTATCATTGATAAAAATGACGTAAAAGAACTGACAGAGCTTGCCATTGTAAACCGGGCAAGATTGCTGGGGCATAGCGGGGGGACAGTGAAGCAAAGATTTGACCAGATAGTTGAACTCTATCAAAGCCAGGTAAATCTATCACACCGCACTTCACAAAGTATTTTACTGCAGCAATATTCTACACCTGCGCCCATTGGTTATTTAGCAGGTGTGTTTTGTGAGATTGATAAACTTCAGTTCAATGGAGGCTTTGCTTTTGAACCATCAGCAGGCAATGGCTTATTGACTATTGCTGCCAAACCTGAAAGAGTATATGTAAATGAACTGGATAGTTTTCGTAACCGCAACCTGAAAACGCAAGGTTTTGCAAACGTCTGGCAAAGAGATGCCACAAAACCTTTCTTTGATGTGCAACGCACATTTATGGCAGTAATGACAAACCCACCATTTGGCAAAATGGAAACGGAAGTTATGTTTGATACTTTTCCGATTAAACCCTTAGAGCATGTGATGGCTTTAAGGGCCTTAGACTGCATGGTTGATACTGGTAAGGCAGCCATCATCATTGGTGGCCATACTACCTGGGATGACAAAGGCAGAATCACAGCAGGTAAAAACAGGATTTTCTTTAACTACCTATACAGTCGCTATCATGTGGCTGATGTAATCAATATTGATGGCGCAAAACTTTATTCAAGACAGGGAACATCTTTTGATGTCCGCCTGATTTTGATTAATGGCAGAAAACAAACAGCATCTGGTGCAGCACCTGTTTACAATCCCGATAAAGACCATGAAGTAAAAGCCTTTGATGAGCTTTTTCAAAGAGTGATGGAAAGCCTCTCCCTTACCCTCTCCAAAGGAGAAGGAATAAAAACAGAACCTATGAAAAAAAATATTTCTTCATTAGAACAGGAAGCACAGAATTTAATGAAGCTGTTTAAAGCCCCTCCTTCGGAGGGGTTGGGGGAGGCTTGCATGATGTGGAACTTGTTGGCCTTCTCCAGGAACTTGTCATCCGTCATCATTCCGTATTTCACAAACAGGCCCAGGCTCTCCCATTTCTCTTCGAATTGTTTGCGGTCGTTCTTAAAGATCTCTTCCAGCTTATCGGCCACTTTTTTGGTGATATGCGCATTGATCTTTTTAACGTTCGGATCGCCCTGCAAATAACTGCGGCTTACGTTCAACGGAATATCCGGACTGTCGATCACGCCGTGCATCAGCATCAGGAATTCGGGCACGATGTCTTTTACCTCATCCGTCACGAATACCTGGTTGCAATACAACTGGATCTTGTCTTTCTGTACCTCGTAGCTCTGCTTGATCTTAGGGAAATACAGGATACCTGTAAGATTGAAGGGATAATCCACATTCAGGTGTATCCAGAAAAGCGGCGGTTCGCCGAAGGGATATAATTCTTTGTAGAAGTTCTGGTAATCTTCGGCGCTGAGTTCGGATGGCTTTTTTGTCCAGGCCGGTGCCGGGTTGTTCACCTGTTTGTCTTCGAAGAAGATGGGTATGGGCAGAAAGCGGCAGAATTTCTCGAGCACAGCCTGGATCCGGTATGGTTCCAGGAACTCCTCGCTTTCGGCATTCAGGTGCAACACGATATCGGTTCCTCTTGTTTCTTTCTCCACTTCCTCGAGGCTGAATTCGGGACTGCCATCGCATTCCCAGCGCACGGCTTTGCTTCCTTCCTTGTAACTCTTGCTGAACACTTCCACCTTATCACTCACCATGAAAGCGCTGTAAAAGCCAAGACCGAAATGGCCGATGATATTGGCTTCGTTCTGTCCCTTGTATTTCTCCAGGAATTCCTCGGCGCCGCTGAAGGCCACCTGGTTCAGGTATTTGTCGATCTCTTCGGCGGTCATCCCCAGGCCGGTATCGCTGATGGTAAGGGTCTTTTTCTCCTTGTCGATGCGGATCCCGATCTTCAGGTCGCCCAGTTCGCCCTTCGCCTCGCCGATGGAAGCAAGGGTTTTCAGTTTCTGGTTGGCATCTACCGCGTTGCTCACCAGTTCACGCAAAAAAATGTCGTGTTCACTGTACAGGAATTTCTTGATGATGGGGAAGATATTCTCGGTTTGTACCCGTATACGTCCGGTACAAATGCCTCAAGCCACTTCCACCAACACTTTACCCACCTCTTGACCGGATTCCGCACGGCATTGGGGGCAATATTGGGGGCAATGGGAAGCCCGTGTCAGAACCTGGCTTTTCACGGCATCTGGAAAATGTCTGTTTAGCACGCTGCACCAACGCCCAGCATTGGCGTGTTGCTTCTGACGTAAATTCAACGTAGTAGGTCATTACCAGTTCAAGCCCAATTTCTTTGCAACTTCCTCAGCCGAGATTCCACGCTCTCCAGCTTGAGTACGATGTAAGGAATTAAGGAGTTGCTGCTTAACTTCTGGCTTGACTTGTCTCCCAAGGTCGGGGTCGATTAGCATTCCTTGGATAGTTTCAGCAACAGTCTCTTGAATCAAGAGCTTGAGTTCTTCAATGGTCAAATCCTTAACCTGCATAGAATTGGGTGGAAATTAAGTTACCTTAATATTGTGGCACTAAAAGCAGTTGGTGTTGTCGTGGCATAACAAATCGTTGGAGCCGACCGCCCAGAGGTTATCGGTAAAAGCCACAATTTATCTGCGGCGGCCCAACTTGGTCGTTAGCCAGCAATCACATTTTGACCCAAAATCAATGCCCAATTATATCAAGTTCGGATGATTACTTATAATTAAGCCGCTCTGGTTTTTGGCCACCAGTGGTAGCAAGTTAGTCCTTGGATTAAGTCGTGCTGTTTCATAATTTCTTGGCAACGAAGTACCATAAGTTCTTCGAGTTCATCTAAAGAATTTGGGGAACAATTAGCTACAATCTCGTTAGTTAGAGGCCACAACCTTTCTGCGGGTTGTAATTCCGGTGAGTAAGCGGGTAAGTAGATTAAATCAATACCACCGGGTAGTTCTAAATCATTACTTTGATGCCAAACAGCTTGGTCAACAGCTAAGAGAATTCTTTTATCAGTCCCAGGACCGTATTCCTCAGCAAAATCAGCTAAAACTCGATTGAATATCTCAGTCTTGACATCCGACCGAGGAGCTAAACGTCCGGTACAAATGCCTCAAGCCACTTCCAGCAACACTTTACCTACCTCTTGACCAGATTTCTGCACGGCATTGGGGGCAATTCATAGATCGCAGTGCGCTGTTGATTGAGACTGAAAATAGCTTACGTGTATTACGTGGTGGCTCTTGGTTCCACGACCCAAGGGATTGTAGATCGGCTTTCCGCCACAAGCGGGATTCAAATGATAAACTTAATCGCATTGGTTTTCGTATTGTCTGTACCTTTGTTCCATCTACATAGGTCGTCACCTATGCTATTCGTCTTCCTCTAGCTCCTCTTCGTCCTCATCCCATGAGGGTGTATAAGTTGATTCTAAAGGTTGAGATTCACCTCTTTCTATAGCTAAGGTTTTACGATATTGTTCCGCTTCAGCAATCTGTGTAAATTTAATTTCAGCCTTATTTATACTTTGTGTTTCTTTGGCAATTTTTTCTAATGCTGAGGCAATTTCATCTAATGAAACTTGAAAATAATCCTTACGTTTGTTAACTTTATTAACACTCTTATCTCTAAAAAAGTGGTGCAATAAGTTCTCTGTTTCTGGAGCATTTTCTGAAAAAATAATTGCATGAACATCAAATGGAAATCTCCAGACATTCCACTTGTCTACACCTTTTTTTAGCAGCGCGATATGTTCTTCATCTGCGATTTTAAGCTAACCCCTAGAGTGTCGGTACAGTAGTCAAGCAGAGAAGCAAAACACACATTTTCTCCCTACTGCAATCCTTGATATTTCGTGGATGTAGAGACGCGCCATGGCTCGTCTCTACACAAAACTAGGTTATTTATGATTTCTGTACCGATGCTCTAGCTTCTTCCTTTAGAAAACCTAAAAATAGTAGCTAGGTTGAAATTAGATATTACCAAGAACTAAATTGTGAGGATTCTTCAGGAGAAAATGATTGTCAACTTTAACTAAATCACCTGTACAGTGAATTAGTAAACGTTCCTGATAGGCTTTAATAGCTAAGATATAATTATGGTCCGCTAGCTCGGTTTTGATTGACCGTAATTTCTCAAAAGCTTCACCTAATAAAGTAATTTCTCCACTCAGTTTATCAGTTGGTGGGAGAGCAATTTGCATGACCACAGCTTGCAGGTTGAAGTTGGGATAATTAGTAATAAATTCGCTCAATATATCAACTTTGTCACGATTTTCTACCAACGATAATGTTTTTAATATATCGCTGATTCTTTCGGCATAATCTCCTAAGCTATGTTGGAGAGGTAGCAAAATTTTATATTCAGGAGCGACATCTTTTTTCAGTCGCCAAATTGCCCCAGCATCATTATAAATACACCCGGTTTCCTGCCAACCTGTTGCTTGCAGGTGCGCTTGTATTACATTAGGGCTAACAGTTTTTAGGATTTGACTATCTTTAATGGTGACTTTCATGGCAAACCTCCAAAACTAATGCGTTGATAAGGTTATGTTATGGATAGTATTTACTATTTATTGTCAAGCTTTATTAATTATTTGTAATAATTTATCTAAATTAGTTTACATAAAATAATAAATCCAGTAGACAGATGATAGTTCTCAACATGAATAGAACCGCAGAAACAATTTTTTGATAGAGTGATGCTTTGTTGAAAGCTCTTCATCTGTATGTTGTCCCAGGTATCGCTGGGTAATACTTGGACGCGATCGCTACCCCAAGCTTCCTCAGCTGCTGATTGCAGCAATTGTGTCAAAAAATAATCATTTTGCACGCTCGGTACACCCTGACGGTAATTCACTTGGTATTTTGCACCGTAGGAGTTACAGACACCAGCAACAATCTGTTCGATCCATTTTGGTAAATTGGCACGGGTTTCAGGATGGAGAGAACGCACGGTTCCCAGTAGCTGAACCTTATCAGCAATCACGTTTGGTGCTCTACCACCTTCAATCTTCCCAATAGTAACAACGACAGGACGCAAGGGATTTTGTGTTCTGCTAATTGCTTGTTGCAGGGTAGTGATAACTTGTGAGGCTATCCAAATAGCATCTATCGCCTCATGGGGACGAGCGCCGTGTCCCGATTCTCCAATGATAATAATCTCTAAATCGTCTGTCGCCGCGGTTAATGCTCCGTAACGTATACCAATAGAACCTGCAGCTATGGATGGGAAAACATGAACGCTCAATATACCCGCCACACCGTCCATTGCTCCATCTTCTACCATCCAACTAGCCCCTTGAGCAATTTCCTCAGCTGGCTGAAATAGGAATCGCACTTTACCAGGTAACTCCTCAGCCATCTGAGACAACACCATTGCTGTTCCCAAACCGACTGTAGTGTGAACATCATGACCGCAAGCGTGCATGATACCTTGCGTGCGTGAAACAAAATCTAAACTAGTGCGTTCGCAAATTGGCAAACCATCCATATCAGTGCGAATTGCCAACAATCGCTCCGATTTGCCAGTCCCTTCTAGTTCTCCGATGACACCAGTTTTGCCAACGCCCTCTTTTACGTGCAGACCACTTGAAGATAACACACCAGCAACAAAGGCAGCTGTTTGGTATTCTTGACCGCTCAGTTCTGGATGAGAGTGGATGTGGCGGCGAATTTCAATTAAGCGAGGTGCGAGTTTTATCGCTAAGTCTTTTATGCGAGTCAGCATTGGTCAGTTAATTTACACTTTTTCTCAATCTTGGCACTGTCTCGCCGTCATGTTGGAATTTTTAAGACATCATTGCCTTAATATCCTGATTCCTCAGTTTTCCAAGCCCATCACAAATGACAAAGGACAAAGGACAAATGACAAATAACAATCCTTAACTATTAATGTTCATAAATCCCAATTCTTGTTGCAATCGATACAAGATGGTAGTTGATTCTACCTCAGAGAGAATTTCTTGAATTACGGTACTAACCCCCAATTGTCCCCAAGAGCAGCCGTTTTCTAGATACACTTGTGCTGCTTTACCCACGGCATATGCTCCGTAACCTGCAATACCTGCTTGGGTAATTGCAGTTCCAGCGTAAGCAGTCACATTGATGGGGTTTTCGCCGGAAGCAATAGCTGCTGTACTTTTGCCCAAACCCAAGAGCAAACTACTGCCTATTTCTCCTAGCAGCAAACCACCGGAACTCAATAAAATTGTTTTTAAAACTTTTCCTGCTTCATAACCGGTCATTGGCAACCCATACAAGCGTGCTAGGGAGCGAATTAAAGCTAAGTCAGCAACGGTTCCGCCAATGATATCAAAGAAGGCGATAGGATTGAGACCGACAGTGAGAGCTTTGTATTTGGTAAAGCGCCAAATGAGGTCTTCTGCTTCTTCTTGGCGCAATTTGATAGTTTTTTGTGCGATCGCTTCCTCTGCATCCCGTGCTTGAATGAGTGCATTCAAAGCCAAAAGGGAACGCCCTTCACGATTGAGAATTTTAAGAATTGTTTCTTTGAGTTCATCTATCTGTGGCGCTGGGGTTTCCCATTCATAGGTAACACGACCGTCTGGCCACTCAACGCGTACTTCCATTGGTGCAGGTTCTGCCGCAACCATAACAATTTCATCAGGTTGTAAAGGTTTACCCTGCAGATTTCCTGCACCCAACTGTTGTAAATTTCTATAGATTGTTTCCTTGTCTGTGTCCGGGTATAAGTCAATCTTATTAAACACGAGAATCAGGGGTTTTTGAGACTGACGCAATTTACACAACGCTTGATATTCAGTACGAGTAATATCACCAGACACAACAAACAAAATCAAATCAGCCTGACGCACAACTTCTCGCGCCATTTGTGCCCGTGATTCTCCCTCAATTTCATCCAGTCCTGGTGTATCGATTAATTCCACCTGTACTTTACCACCGGAATTCCAACGCACGGAACGGGGGTACTGCGTTACACCATTGAGGGGTCCAGTTTGCAGGATTTTTTGTCCTATCAAAGCATTCAATACTGCTGACTTTCCACGACTGACCAAACCAAAGGCAGCGAGGCGAATCACATTTTGGTCTAATTTGTTGAGAGTCGAAGTCAAAACCTCCAGTTCCGGTTTCACCAAACCAGCCAAGTGCGAGTTTGATGCTGACTGTCCGGGTTTGCGTAAGTGCCCATACCAAGACAGCGCTTGTCTGAGACTAGCACGAGCACGATTTAAGTGAGTTTCTTGCGGGTTCTTTGACACTGCGTTCGATTGACTTAAGGTTGAGGTTAAGCTATTTATATATTTTTATCTACTATGATTACAGATTTAACGATAATAGAGAGCAAATCCTCAACCCCACGCATTTTAGGAGCCTCTGAACTTTTTGACGGCAAAACGAAAGAAAACTTGTAAACGCCAATCTCCCATGCGCGTCAATTATCCATGTTCTGCTGTGCAGCAAGTCGGACAGCTTCTACGTCAATATTAAGTTGTTGAGCAATCTGTTCTACACTC
>NZ_BAAFZH010000031.1:0-28261 GCF_054684315.1 Scytonema sp. NUACC21
GATTTTTTAGCACCTTGAATTGCTTTTTCATAAACTTCTTGGGCTTGCCAATTTTGTCCCAATACTCGCGCTTTTTCTGCTTCTACTAAATCGTATTTATTTTGGAAATTAGCGGGGCAATGACTAGCCCATATTTTCATTTCATGCTGATTTTTTTCTAATTTTTCTAGGATTATTTTTTGTTGTTCTGAGTTGCAATTATGATAGTGAGCGAGAAAGGAAAGAGAAGAATAGAAATTGTGTTGTGGCGTAGTGAGATATGCTGCTGTACAATTCTTGTATTTTTCTGCTTTAATCCCATTATCAAAAGCACTAGAATAATCTTTTAAAAGGTAAAAGTAAATTGTTTTAGCAAAATATGCAAGTAATAGTAGCCATTCATTATTTTGAACAACCCATTCTTTTAATAATTCATTTTCTTGTCGTTGAAAATTGCCTATTATAATTGGTATATTATTTATTTGTGACAATATTACTGTCAAGTTATAAAAAATCATTATATTATAAAAACCAAAATCTTGTTTCAATTTTTCAATCAAGTCAGCATATTTTTTATAATCCAGATCGACCTCTTCTAAATTTTGTCCCCCAAACAATTTTATCATGCAATAGTTGATAGCTGCATAAGAAGCATATTCATACTCTCCTGTATCTATCCCCTTTTGAAAACAATTCAGTAATGTTTGTTGCGCCTCTTTATTTCTAAGACATTCTTTCCAGTGCCATATTTGACCATAATACATCTGTATAACAAGAGTTTGTAACTTAGGAATATTAATTTTCTTTAGTAATTTGAGAGACAATTTACCAAATTCATATCCATCATTAATATACTGTTTATTTGTACATAAAAGCATTCCATAAGTATTGTATATACCAGCAGCTTGGGGAGAATTGCCATATTCAATACAGAAATTAATTTGGGTTAATATTACCTCAACAAATAATGAAAATTGTGTTGTGTGTACGGCTCCCAAAATTTGCTGTAATATTTGTATAATTGCTAGTTTATACCGATCGGTTATTATCGGCAAATTTGCTAAAAATTCAATTTTTTTGCCTTTCAAAAAATATTTTATATATTCTTGTTGTTGTTCAATTCTCTCATTTATATTGATAGCATGACCTGAGATACATATTCCTAGTTTTAATAAAATCTCAAGAGCATTATCTATTGCTTTTTCAACCTGAAATGTAGTGTAATAGTAAGATACTATTATCTGATAAACTTTAACTTCTTCGAGAAGATTATTAGTTTTTTTTAGTAAATTGTCAGCAAGATTTTCAATTCGATCGAACTGGGTATTTAAACAAAGTAATTCTAAAGTTTCTAAATGTATTTCCCTAGTTAAATTATACTGTTGTTCCCAGCTATTGGTTTCTAACAAACTTAAGCTAGTTTCTAAATATTGAAGAGCTAGTTGATAAGCTGTTGAGGCTTTTGCTTTTCTACCAGCTTGAAGATTTAATTTGGCTAAATTATCTCTGTCTAAACGCTCGGTAATTAATTTACTTCCTGCGTTAAGTTGATTGACAATATCAAAAATATTTGGATCTAAATCATCTTCTTGAGTATTTTCTAGCAGAAGACGACCAATTTGCAGATGAACTAATTTTTTCTCAGCTTCTGGAATCAAAGCATAGGCCGCTTGCTGAACTCTATCATGCAAAAATTTGTAGGAGATATATTTGGGTATTTTGGGAATAAAAGCAGCAGATATTTCTGAATTATTCCTCGATATTTCTTCCTGATTCCAAAGTAAAGGTATTTTATAGTCATTACTTAGAGGTAAAATCAAAGCTGACTCTAGTGCTGGCTGAAGTTCTCTAGCTGTAGTTATTTGAGATTTATTATTAATAACAGAGAGTACTTCTAAATTAAATTGGTTGCCAATACAGGCGGCTAATTGCAAAATTTTCTGAGTGTTTTCATCCAATTTGGTAATTTTGTCGATAGTTAAGTTAACTACATTATCAGTAATTCTGGCTCTTTCGATTTCTTTAATATTCCAGTGCCAACATTTTTTACTATAGTCAAATAACAAAAGATTTTCTTTATATAGTGAGTTGAGTAATTGACTAAAAAAAAAGGGTTGCCCTGAGTTTTATCAGTTATTAACTTTGCTAGAGTTTTTGATTTTTCTATGGAGCAATTTAAAGTATCGGCAATTAATTGATTGATATATTGGATTCTCAATGATTGCAGCAAGATACTATTGACTTTACCACCTTCTTTTTTTATTTGCTCTAAGGTTTGCATCAAAGGATGAGTTGCATCAACTTCATTATCTCGGTAGGCTCCTATTATTAATAAATATTGGCAATCAGAATTGGTTATTAATAGCTCAATTAACTTCAAAGATGCTAAATCTGCCCACTGTAGATCGTCTAGGAAGATAACTAAAGGGTGTTCTTTTTTGCTAAAAACACCAATAAATCTTTGAAAGAATAAATTAAATCGATTTTGAGACTCAGTTGCTCCTAGTTGCTCGAATGGCTGCTGTTTACCGATAATCTGCTCCAACTCAGGAATTACATCGATGACGATCTGACCATTAGACCCTTTCTTTTCTAAAAGTTGCTGTTTCCAAGTTTGTAGTGCTGCTTCAGTTTCACTCAGTCACTGCCGTATTAGGTCTTGAAATGCTAAAGCGATCGCCGCATAGGGAATGTCTCGCTGCAACTGATCGAATTTTCCGCTAATAAAGTGCCCTCGCTGGCGTAATATTGGTTTATGAACTTCATTAACCAAAGCAGATTTGCCAATTCCTGAATACGGAGGGTCATTAGTAAGGGTTTTCAATGCATTTACATTTTGTAACATATTTGTGTTTATTTACGCCGACTTACTTAAAGTTAACTTATGAGGGTCGTCCTTTGTCATTTGTCATTAGTAAGGATTTCGGGTCGTTGAAAATTTCGTAACACAGTTCTATTTATTTCTGTTCACTTACTTATTTAAGAAATGATTAGTAACAAACATACCTTACTAGATAGAAATAAAAACCTAGACTACATTGGTGAACATAAACGTGCATTTCAAGTTGAATCCATATATCCATTAGAAATCTTTGAGCGCTTTGTCCGAGAAGCAACAGACTGGGGACTGGAGTGTTCCTGCAAGATAGAAAAGGACAAGGTGTATCCCATTCGATTTAACCTGTTTCGCAATCACCCAGGCTGCCAACAATTCAATGCAGCCCTTGACTTCTTTCGGCAAGTAGAAACGAGAAACGATGTGAAATTGGATTATCAGTTAATGCATTTGTTTCTAGGTAATGATTTTGACCTTAACAAAATCGCACAAATATTGGTGGGAGTCGATCTGCGAACGGAACTTTTAGCTTCGCGTTTGAAACTTTGGTTTGTTATTGAAGATTATCCAGAAAAACTAGAAACAGCATTTGCTTTGTGCGACTTAACGGAAGAGTTGCGATCGCTGATGCTTAGTACCAGTCTAGTAGTAGTGGGTTTTGATTTTTACCTAGATGGTCGTAGTATCATTGAGTTGTATCCGAGAATACTAAAAAAAGAATTACAGCAAGTTGACGTATGGAAGCCACTAACAAAAGTTTTGTCTCCAGCAACTTTACAACTATTGGATAGCAGCTGGGCGTTTATGTTGGGTTTTTCAAAAGCTAACCCGGAGACAATCGTGTATTGCCCCACTTCCGATCCGGATAGTTTTCTTGCTAAGTTACCCAATAATTTAGCACAGAAAGTGCATGCTTATTATCAAAAACAACCTGTACGGGGAACGATTATAGCTTTTCGGGAAAGAGAATTACTAGGGGGAGCAATTCAGAATTTAAACCTGTATTACCAGATGAGCCTAGGAGTTCCGGGGTAAATCCCAACCCAAACTCGTTGGCTGTTCGTAAACCCGCTTCAAAGTATTTACATCTCTAGAAGAAATTGGCGGTGGATTGCGAACCTGGGAAAAGTATAAGGCATCAGTTTGTTGCGGACTATGACCCCAAATTCCTAAAGCGTGACCGAGTTCGTGACGGGCGGCTGCAAGCAGATACTGTCCTGTTTGACTGGGACTCAGCAGAATAGTGAAGCGATGGGATAAAAGATTATTTTTGCTGAGGTATAACTCATAGGTAGTTTGGGCAGAACGAGCACGAGGAATTTTGCTACCAGGTGAAGTTTGGAGTGGTGGCGCTTTCCGCACAATGGTTATATCTGCTTCCTCTGGCTTCTCGACAACCTTTAAAGGCAAATAAATACCCCACTCCTGCACCGCTTGTACCACAGAATTGACCCATGCCTCTGCTTGCTGGCTGCTGATTGCTTTTGGTGTTTCTACATAAACTCGAACCGGAAACTGCGACCAAACTAAATAACCTTCTGCCACTGGGGTAACTTGAGAAAAATAGTCACCGGTGTTGGTGGGGTCTTGCCATTGTGCTAGTGCTGGCGGTAGAGGATGGGGTTTGGGAGGCGGTAGGATTTTATCACCAGCAAGGGTTTGGGAGTTAGCCAAAATAATAAGCAGCGCCGTGAAAATCCCCAATACTAAAGGGGCAATTAAGCGCTGCCAAACTAACACTTTTATAGTTATTTTCTTAAAAATGTCATGACAGGTGTTAGATGCTGAGTGTTGGGTATTTTTATCTTCCCATCTCCCCATCTCCCCATCCTCCATTGTTATTTTGGAAGCCAGCCGGCACTTAAAACCACTGTCAAACCCAAAAAAATGACTGCGAGTGCCCAAGTGACTCGGTTCAATGTATTTTCTGCGCTCTTGGTACTGCTAAATAACTGAGCTTGTCCACCGATGGCTCCTACCCCATCTCCTTTAGGGCTGTGCAACAAAACTAAAACAATCATTCCAACTGCGGACAATGCCCAAATTGCTTGTACAACGTTAGTAATGGTCATGGTGTCAACGTGATAGATAAGAAAAGTTAGGAGTTAGAAGTTATACAGACGCGTCCTGGCGCGTCTGTACAGAAGTGAGGAGTAAAATACTGTGTTTTTCTTTACTCATCACTTATTGATGATATTATTTACAGCCCAAGTTTCACACGAGTGCGAGAAAATTCCACTTCATACCCTGCAGGTTGTAGCAGAGATTGACCTGTCATTTCCGGTGGCTGAGGCAATTGCAAAATCTCCAGAATTGTCGGAGCAATGTCGGCTAGTTTGCCATCGCTTCTCAAGACAACATCAGTGGCATGTCCGGGGATTTTTGCTTTTTCTCCTTCCACCAGAATTAGGGGAACAGGATTGGTAGTATGAGCTGTCCAGGGATTACCCTTACTATCTATCATATACTCAGCGTTACCGTGGTCGGCTGTAATAATTGCTGTTCCACCGACTTTGCTGATGCTGGCAAGTAGATTACCCAAACAGGTGTCAACAGTCTCCAATGCTGTGACTGTAGCTTCCATTTTCCCTGTGTGTCCCACCATGTCCGGGTTGGCATAATTAATGACAACAAGGGAATAAATGCTCTTTTCAATAGCTGCACACGCCACTTCTGTCACTGCTTGGGCTGACATCGCTGGGGCAGAATCGTAAGTCGCCACCATCGGACTGCTAACCAGTTCGCGATCTTCTCCTGTATCTACCAGTTCCCTTAACTCCAAATTTCTTTCCATCTTTGGTAACGTTAGAAGACACAAAAATCTCGGGATAATCAGGGTGATGATAATTTTCTTGAGGATAAATTTGTGGCGTTCCAATTTTGCGAGCAAATTTTAAATATTGGTCTTCGTTAATATTTTGATTTCTGAAAACTACCAATTTATGCTCGTATACAAGTTGTTTAATTGTGTGAATTTCTGCTTCAGTTACTACAACAACGTCTATATCTACTACTTCAGCACCAATAGATTCTACATTTGGTTTATTTATTTTCATGCTTTCACCCTGATTGCTTTGATTTGAACTTTTCAAAAAGCTTTAATTATCTCATTAATGAATTAAATCACTGAAATTATCAATGAGTATTAGTTTTGCCTAAATCTCAAATCACACTCCATTCTCAGTCACACATGGGCAGCTGTCAAACGACGAACTGTCAAACATTACAATTTGTGAAGAAATTATCCCCTCGAATTTGGTGCTATATATACTACCATTTCGACAAATTCCAAAGTTTACAGCTTCTGGCAAGATAATACCTTAATAAGTCTTGATACTAACAAAGGTAGATGCGTCCTGGCAAACCCTTGTGATATGGGAGTCATTTCTGAATTCCATTCAAGTTTGACAACTCGTCGTTTGACATGATTGACATAAAGGCAAACAATATAGCACTGAGGCAGTTTGGTCATGGAGCTAAAAAATCCATCTCCTTATATTTTTAATAATTTTGGTGTGAGAACTGAATGAGCCAGATGTATGTGCTTTTATTAAATGTAGGACTAGCCATAATCCTAGCAGTGTTCGTCAATCAGCAAGCTTTAGCAACGACCGCAGAAGATAGTGCAAAACCGCTTGCAAAGATTCCCCGACTTTCGGATATCGAGCGTGGTTACACAAGCGTCAAACAATGGCTAGCTCAACAGCAACCTTCTGGAGCGATCTTAATAACAGGAGTGAGGTTGAATCAGACTTTCACCGGCTTAGAGGTGATTTTAGAAACAACTGCATCTGACAAACTGCGACTCACAACTAAAAGTGAAGGCAATAACTTTATTGCAGATATCCCTAATGCCCAACTGCGTCTAACTGGTAGCAATTCCTTCCGCAAAGAAAATCCAATAGCAGGGATTACCGAAGTCACGATTACAAATCAGGGTACAAATAGTATTCGAGTCACGGTAAGGGGCGCGACGAGTTTGCCAAAAGTCCAACTATTTGATAGCGATGAAGGTCTAATTTTAGGGCTGACACCGACAGCAACACCGACAACACCTGATACAGATAAGCCTAGTGAAACACAACCGACTCAACCATCGGCTGATAAAAAACCCAATGAACCAGACCTTGAAATTACAGTAACCGCCCAGAAACGACCAGAACAATCGCAAGACATACCCATTAGTCTCACGGTAATTCCTCAGCAAGAACTTGAAGACGCTCGCATTCGTTCTTTCAAAGATATTGCCAACAACACACCCAACTTTAGCTTTTTCCCAACCACTGCAGGAAGTGCTGACTTCAGTTATTACAGCATTCGGGGCTTAAATAACTTCAATTTTCTGGCGAGCCAGGATACAGTCGCGTTTTATGTTGATGATGTTCCATTGGACTATGGTGGATTTTTGGATTTGGGCTTGATTGATTTAGAACGAGTCGAGGTGCTACGAGGACCACAAAGTACACTCTACGGTAGAAGCAGCCCGGCTGGAGTCGTTAATGTCATCTCTAGACCCCCAACCAATGAGCTAGAGTTTAGAGTAGGAGGCAGTTACGGGAATTATAATAGCCGCGAAGTGCAACTTTCTCTTAGTGATGCGATCGTTCCCGATCGACTCTCATTTCGGTTAGCCGGAGCATACAATGCACAGGATGGCTTTTTTGACAATGTGCTACTGAATCGCCAAGTTGGAGAGCGATCGCAATTAATCGGACGCGCTCAAATCCTCTGGACACCCACGCCAGAATGGAACGTATCTTTTAACACCTATGCCAGCGATAATGATAATGGCAGCCCTACCTTTAATCGGCGTGATGCTCCCGATCCCTTTGAAGTCTCTCAAGAAGTTGATGGTTTTAATCGACTCAGTAGCAACACTCAAGCACTGAGAATTGGCTACGACGGTTCCCAATTGCGTGCTACGTCTATTACAGCACGGCGCTTTACCAATCAAGCAACCTTTGTCGGTGACAACTTTCCGGGCGACTTGATCCGCCAGGATGTCGGCATAAATTCAACACTATGGTCACAGGAATTTCGACTTCAGTCTCCTGAAAGTGCTGACCGTTTTCGCTGGCTGTTGGGTGGGTACTATGAGTCACGGGAGTTTAATGTGGTCGCTGACAGCCTGGAGTATACTGACCTCGGTGCAGCTTCATTTGGATTACCCGCGCCAGGAACCAACCGCGTTTCAGCAGAACAGTTTCGCAACACTTATGCAGTATTTGGACAGGTAGATTACAAGTTAATAGAACCCCTGAACGTGTTTGCAGGGCTGCGCTATGAATGGGCAAATGTCTCCCTTGAGCGTCGTCGCGTGTTTGAAGCAACTAGCGGTGAAACGACTACCATCAGCCCAGAACTACGAGGTGCAGAAATAAATAGCGATGAATTGATTCCTCGCTTTGGGTTACAGTATCGCTTCAGCCCGAATTTAATGGCATACGGTACAATTGCTAAAGGCTATCGACCAAGTGGATTTAACTACCGCGCTGATAACGAATCAACCCGTAGGTTTGGAGAAGAAACCTCCTGGACTTACGAAGCGGGCTTGAAATTGTCCTTGCTCTTGCTCGATCGTGGCAAACAGGCGATCGAGGTCTGGCAGCTTGGAGGCATCGCTCTGAACACCCGTGACGTTTTTACCGATCGCTTTGACGGCGGCATCAAGTTTAGTTTGGCGACGACCCGTGATGAAGACATAGGCACCTTCGGCGACAAAGCGCTTGGCAGTGGCAAGACCGATGCCGCTGGTGCCACCGGTGACAAGAGCGACTTTTCCTTCTAGTTTTTTCATGATGATGACTCCTATAGTTGTTGAGTTTTAAAGAGTTGCCCTCAACGGGTTTTTGAAAATAGGATTTGTCCCGGTAGCAACTTGATGGATTGTGAAAAGCTCAAAGTTTGCATGAATTCAATTTCTCTACAATGTAAAATTTACTGAATTTGGGTCGCTCGGTGACGTTGGAATGCTGATTAATTTCTTTGTTTTAGAAACTCCAGCAGTACAGGGTTGACCCGATCTGCATGAGTCCAGTTGATTGCGTGCGGGCCGCCAGGTATCACCACGAGGCGGCTATCTTTGATTAGCAGCGGCAGTCTCGCTGCGGTAGACTCAAGTGGGAGGATGCGATCGGCATCTCCATGAACAATTAAGGTTGGCACGTCAATACGCGGCAGGTCATCGCGGAAATCGGTCAGCCAGGACGGGACACAGTCCAAAGTCCCCTTAGCAGAAGCTCCAGCTGCAACATTCCAACTCATCTGGATGGCATCGTTGCTAATGCGGTCGCCGAGAAGCACATCCACGTTGTAAAAGTCTTTGAAAAACGCGGACAGATACGCTGGACGATCTTCTACGATGCTCTTCATAATCCCGTCAAAGACACTGCGATCGACCCCTTCGGGATTGTCATCTGTCTTCAGCAGGAAGGGTGGCACCGGAGCCATTAACACCGCTTTACTGACACGCTCCGAGCCGTATTTGCCCAGATAGCGCGTCACTTCGCCAGTCCCCATTGAGAAGCCCACCAGCACGGCATCACGCAGGTCAAGTTCTGTCATTAGCTTGTTCAGATCTGCTGCAAAGGTGTCGTAGTCATAGCCAAACGATGGTTGGCTGGAGTTGCCGAATCCCCGGCGATCGTAGGTGATGACTCGATAACCATTGTCCAGCAGCATCATCACCTGTTTCTCCCAGGAATGACCGTTCAGAGGAAACCCGTGGATTAGCACGACGGGTTGACCCGCTCCGAGATCTTCGTAGTAGATATTAATGTTTCCAGAGTTTTCTTTAGCGACAGTAACGTAAGGCATTAGAGTCTCCTTTTTTTGATTAACTCATGGGTTTGGGGTTAGGCGTCCT
Source organism: Scytonema sp. NUACC21 (assembly GCF_054684315.1). NCBI lineage: Bacteria > Bacillati > Cyanobacteriota > Cyanophyceae > Nostocales > Scytonemataceae > Scytonema > Scytonema sp. NUACC21. The sequence continues at coordinate 9,681 of NZ_BAAFZH010000031.1, forward strand.
GCGACGGAGCAGCTTACGGAACTTGCGCCTACAATAATGTAATCGTAGTTCTGTTCTGTTGACATTGCATATTCTTCTCTCGTGTCTAAATTGCGTGAGATTTGTACTGTATACGTTGTGGGATCGTCTAATTTGACACCACGCGCTTGAGCAATCTGCACTCGGCGGATGAACCCTCAACAGTCGCGATCGCCGATTCCTAAATAAACTAAGTGAACTGGATTTTATATGTTATACTTGGCGACAAGAGTTTGCAGAGTGTGACTTGCTTTAATTAAATCCGCAGCCTTCTCAGCAATCATAATAGTGGGTGCGTTTGTGTTTCCCGTAGTTAGCGTTGGCATGATTGAGGCATCTACGACACGCAACCCCTCAACCCCATGTACCCGTAGTTCGGGGTCTACAACCGCCATTGGGTCAGTTCCCATTTTGCAAGTGCCGACCGGATGATACACCGTACCGCAAACGTCTCGAACGTAGGCTTCAAGGGCTTCATCGCTAGTCACCTCGGCACCGGGAGCAATTTCCTCACCTCGAAACTCATCAAAGGCACTTGAATGAAACAAGTTGCGAAGTAATTTAATCCCTGCCACTAGCTTTTGCACATCAGATTGACTTTGCAGATAGTTCATTTGAACGATTGGTGGGTCTTTGGGGTCAGGCGAACCCAAACTGACACTGCCAATGTTTTGGGGATGAGTCAAAATGGCTGTACCCGTGAATCCCGAATCAACGCGGGCATAGCCAGGAGGTGACCAAGGAATGGGACCGAAGAACAACTGTAAATCTGGCGCAACATCTTGATTCCCCTCGCTATGCACAAACATTCCAGCTTCACTAATGCCATTACTAGTGGTGGCTGGGCGTAACTCCTGAGTTGCCTGGTGTACCACAGGAATGAGAATGTGGTCTTGCAGGTTTTGACCGACACCGGGCAAATTCACGACGACTGAAATCCCCATTGCTTGCAGGTGTTGTGCATCCCCAATGCCGGAAAGCATCAATAGCTTGGGCGAATCGAACGCGCCCGCACTTAAAATCACTTCGGATCTGACCTTGACTTGGTGCAGCATTCCAGAGTGTACGTATTCCACCCCAACGGTGCGAGTGCCCTCAAACAACAACCGCCTTACGAATGCTCCTGTCATTGTGGTCAAATTGGGACGCTTGAGAATGGGCAGGAGGAAGGCAGCAGCGGCACTGTGGCGTTTACCATCTTTGATAGTGAACTGACACGGTCCCACCCCTTCCTGCTGCATCGCGTTGAAATCGGGATTGTAATCGTATCCCATTGCCACAGCTGCGTCTACAAATCGTTGGGATGCCATAGTAGGGGACATGACATCGGTCACGCTCAACTCCCCACCAACACTGTGATATTTGCAGGCACCGCGTTGCTGGTTCTCAGATTTCTTGAAGTAGGGCAGTACATTCTGGTAACTCCAACCGGGATTGCCCAATTCCTGCCAGCGGTCATAATCGTGTTGATTACCCCGCATATACACCATGAAATGCATTGCACGCCAGCGTAGTGAATTTCTGCTTGTTGTGCAAGTTGGGCTATTTCGACATCGTTAATATGCAAGTTGAGGAGTTGGCGGACTGTCCTGAGTGTTGCGACTTCCAACGCCGCACTGCTTGACAAACCCGAACCCATAGGAACCGTCGATTTGACATACAAATTCAAGCTTGGTGTATCGTAGCCTGCTTTTCGTAAAAGTTGAATACAACCAAATATATAACTTGCAAATCCAGAAGGCGTATAATTACCTTCTGTAATACTAACTTCTTCTTCTAAATCTTCAGAATAAAAGTGGTGCTGTCCATCTGTACTAAAACCTGCTTGCACCGTTGTATGTTGGGGAATTGCTGTCGGAAGAACAAAGCCATCATTATAATCAGTGTGTTCGCCAAGTAAATTTACTCTTCCTGGCGCACTAGCTTTTGTTTCGGGTGGTTTACCAAATATTTTTTGGAAGTGCATAAATTATGTTAGGGTTTGTTTCTTGCTATGGTATACACCATTACATAATTGAGGTTTATAACTTCTGGATGTAGGTGTACTGCCAGACTCAAGTCAAAATAGAACTAACATTCTTAAAAGCGACTAAGCAATCCAAAGCCTCTAGTTCCCGCTGGAGGCTTTTCTTACACACACACTTCAGATTACACTTATTTTACAGGTAGTAAACAACTCTAAATATTTCACTCTATTTCTAAGGGAATCGGACGCAGCCTTCCTGATACTTCAATACTGGGAAAATTTGGATCGAAAGTTAAGTTTTCCAACTTTCCACCCTGGACAATGACAAAAGTATCTTCCACTTTTGCCCCTGGTAAACTTGGATTCCAAGCAACAGCTGTGCCTTCTGTTAAAGTGTCAGTCGTTGTGGGATTTGCTACAACTTCTCGCGCCAAATATCCTGTAGTCCCACCTTGGTGGTGTTTGCGGATACCATCCTGAAACCCGTGTTGTTGATAGGCTTTAGCTAAGGTGTTATAAACAGAATTCAAGGACACTCCAGATTGGCACAAATTCAAAGCTTGGGCTTCAATTTCACGAACTTGACAGTGCAATTTGGTATGTTCTTCCGAAAGCACGCCAAAACTAACAAATCGCGTCAGATTTGCATACAAGCCATAACCTCTAGCGCAAAACACTAGCATTGCTTCCCGTCCCAAGGGTTCATTGGTGGGTGTGGCATGGCGGTACAGGGGTAACCGCTTTTCACCAGCCACCAAGGTCAGTGTTGGATGCAGCCCCCTCGCCCATAACGCTTCTGCACCTGCACCCGCTAGCTGATATTCTGTCCAGGTGGGCTTGGAAGCTTTTAGTACTTCTGTCATGGCTTCACTTGCTTTTTGCCCCACTCGGCGATATCGCTCTAGCTCGCTTGACATCATGGCTCTTTTATGAGTTTGTAAAGATGGGGGTAACAGCTTTTCCGTTTCAAGAATCGGGCGATCGCTTAAAACCTTTCCTCCACCAGTCACATCACGGACAAAAGCCTCACGTTGGGAAGCATCAGCCCAAGGATTGACGTGAAGAAGAAAATTCTTTGGGAGTTCTTCATCCTGCAAACGCTGGGCTTCAATTTCGTCTGTTAATACCCAAGCATTTTGTTCTGTGACAAGCACTTCTGCAACACCGGTTTCTGCAGCCAACAGCACGGTGTTAGATGCGCCAGCCGTCGCCCAAGCAAACCAGTCCGTTCCGCGCAGGCGCAAACCCTGTACCCCGGTTTCTGCTAGAGTTTGACGAATGAACTCTAGCTTGGCGGAGACTTCTTCGTTGAGAGATTTCATTTGTTGGTGACCATTCCATAAGTATAGAGACGTAGTATGCTACGTCTCTACAAACCATGATAGGGCGTGGTTATTACAATCGCGCTAGAGTTTCGATATTTACCGCTACCGCTTGTAAGTCCTTCGCCTTGTCTTCTGGTAAGGCGTCATTGGCAAACATCCCTGCTGCAAGTTCCGTTCCAGCCAAATACTTGAGCCTCTCGCTCGTTCGATAAGGAGGATAAAACTCGGCGTGTAAATGAGCTTCAGGATGGGGATCTGCGTCAGTTGGGGCACCAAACCAAGCCATCAAGTATGGAAATGGACGGTTCCACAAACCGTCATACTTAAGAGTGACAGTTTTTAACGCCCTGGCGAGCCCTCTACGTTGCTCTGGGGTCAGATCGTAAAAGGTACCTACTGGCTTAATTGGAGCAATCCAAACCTCATAGGGGTAACGAGCGCACACGGGAACAAATGCGATCGCGTACTCATCTTGATAAATAATCCGGTGTTGTTCGGCTATTTCCTTTTGGATCAAATCTTCCAGCAATCCGCGCTGGTGCTCCTGGTAGTACTGCCACTGTTGCTCCAACATTCGTGCTGGAACAGGCGGTACAAAAGGATAGGCGTAAATTTGCCCGTGGGGATGGTGCAGGGTTACGCCCACCTCCACGCCTTTGTTTTCAAACGGCAGCACATACTGAATGTCCTGATTTTCTCCAAGTACGCGAGTGCGATCGCCCCAGACTTGCAACAGTAATTCTAAGTGCTCCAGTTCCAAAGAACTCAGGGAGGCTTGGGGGTCTTGGGTAAAAACCACTACCTCACAGGCACCGTTTGCTGGCAAGGTTTCCACAATGTTGGCAGGTGGATCGTGTGCAGTAAGCACCATTGAAGGAAAGCGGTTATCGAACACCGCCACATCATACTTTCCTTGGGGGAGTTCGGTAGGGAACTGCGGATCTTTGGTGGGGGCGAGGGGGTTGTATTCTGGGGGCGGCATAAAAGTCCGCCCCTGACGGTGACTCGCGTAAGCTACCCATTCCCCCCGTAAGTCTGGCATTTGTTCGTAAAGACGCACCAACTGGGGTGCCATCTTCATGGTGATTGTGCCTGCAGTAATAATAAGGTCAGCTTGGCGGGGGCTGGAACGAGGAATCAGACCAAAGCGGTCGAAGTCAAATCGCGAACCAATAAGAGCTGCAAACTCAATGAAGCAGCAAGCAGTGCCAAATAGCAGCGGCCATAGACTGGAGAGTCGCACCCAATCGTACAGGTCATCAACAGTAGTCAGAATGACATTTTCTGACAAATCTTGGGTTACTGTAGGACGCTCAATCGGGTTGAGGATGCGCTCTTTCTGCTGCTCTATATTTGTATCTAAGACCATTCCACAGCTCCTGTACGCCATGCGTAAACTAGGGCAACTACAAGAATTGCTATAAAAATGAGCGCTTCAATAAACGCCAATAGCCCAAGGCGGTTAAAAGCTACTGCCCAGGGATATAAGAATACAGTTTCTACGTCAAAAACGACGAAGACCAGCGCAAACATATAGTAGCGGATGTTGAACTTAATCCAGGCCCCACCTATGGGTTCCATACCAGATTCATAGGTGGTACGCCGTTCTGGGTTGCGACCGCTGGGTCGCAGGAGCTTGGACGCCGATAGAGCCAAGACAGGGACTAGGCTGCAGAAGATTAGGAAGCCTAGGAGGTACTCGTAACCGCTGAGGACAAACACAATAAATTTCTACCGCGAGTGAGTGCAAATAACTCTGTTAACCTTATTTCACATTATATCGATTTGCCTTTCTTGAATCCTCAATAAACCGAACTAGGCACGATTTGATTCGTTTGTGCTTGATATAGAAAACCCTGAAGGAAGGATCGAGGATGAAGGATAAAGGATAAAAGGTGAATTCCTGGTATAATACGCCAGAAAAACTTTCACTTCATACTTCATACTTTACCCTTCATCCTTCTGCTGAGACATATGTCATAATTTTTAACGTAGATTTAAGATTTGCTTCTTACGAATGCCAAAGCCATGAGCGAACAAGCTGTTGCCAACTCCCCGTTAGACAGATACGAGTGCCGTGCCTGCGGCTACGTTTACGAACCACAGAAGGGTGACGACAAGCACGATATTGTGCCAGGAACCCCCTTTGCTGAACTACCTTCTAACTGGCGCTGTCCGGTTTGCAGCGCTAAGAAAAATGCTTTTACTAACGTTGGTCCTGCAGGTACGGCGTCGGGCTTCCAAGAAAATCTTAAATATGGCTTGGGTGTTAATACGCTGACTCCAGGACAGAAAAACTTGCTCATTTTTGGTGCATTGGCTCTTGCGTTCTTGTTTTTTATGAGTCTCTACGGCATACAGTAAAAGTACTGAGTAAGCCTAAGGCTGCATTTTTACAGAATTGCTAAACAAATTTAGACTAAAAACTGAAAAATACAAATGCTTTCAATTGCAAAATTTTGGCAGCGGATATTGGCTTTATTTGCCGTGGTTATCCTGTGTGTAGGTTGCAGTCAAGTTCCTTCAACCAGTTACAATCCTTGGGAAGTGATTTCTATCCCAACAGATGCGAAACTTCTCGATATTGCTTTTACCAGCGACCCCCAACACGGTTTTTTAGTGGGTAGCAACGCGGCTTTGTTGGAAACTAAAGACGGTGGTTTAACTTGGCAACCCATAGAGTTACAATTGGAAGACACAAAACTCCGTTTTAACACTATTAGTTTTGCAGGCAATGAGGGATGGATCGCTGGCGAACCCTCTTTGCTACTTCACACCGTTGATAGCGGTCGTTCCTGGTCGCGTATTCCCTTGAGTGAAAAGCTACCAGGTAGTCCGATTAACATCGTGGCACTGGGAAAAAACACTGCTGAAATGGCAACAAATGTAGGAGCAATATACAAAACTACAGATGCCGGTCTCAATTGGAAAGCTCAAGTAGAAGAAGCTGTTGGTGTGGTTCGTAACATAGAACGTTCCCCTGACGGTAAATACGTCGCTGTTTCCGCTAAGGGTAACTTTTACTCAACTTGGGAACCAGGGCAAACTGCTTGGGTACCTCATAACCGCAATAGTTCTCGGCGGGTTGAAAATATGGGATTTGCTGGAGATGGTCAATTGTGGATGCTAGCACGGGGAGGTCAAGTACAGTTTAGCGAGCCAACCGATCCGGAAAAGTGGCAAGAGGCCCAATTCCCAGAATTTTCCACAAGTTGGGGCTTGCTCGATTTAGCTTATCGCAACAGTAATGAAATTTGGCTAAGTGGTGGTAGCGGTAATTTGATGCGAAGCCCTGACGGCGGCAAAACTTGGGAAAAAGACCGGGATGTAGAGGGAGTTCCCGCTAATCTTTACAAAATCGTTTTTTTCAGTCCGGATAAGGGTTTTGTTATTAGCGATCGCGGTGTTTTACTCAAATACAACCCCAGTATTGCATCCGATACCAAGTCTGAGGCAGCCTAAATATTTATTTTTGTTTCTGAGAAAGAAGTTACAACGTGTAACTCTTTCTTAACTTTGTAGGATAATGATCTCAGTAACAATCTTTGTGAAGGTAGGGAGATAAATGTCAGGCACCACTGGAGAACGTCCGTTTTCGGATATTGTAACTAGCATTCGTTACTGGGTGATCCACAGCATCACCATACCGGCACTTTTTGTTGCAGGTTGGTTGTTTGTCAGCACTGGCTTGGCATATGATGCCTTTGGTACACCTCGCCCCAATGAGTACTACACACAAGTACGGCAGGAATTGCCAATTGTAAATAACCGTTTTGAATCCAAAAAACAAGTAGAACAATTTATTAACACAAAGTAATTTCAGATTATGACAAGCGGAAATAACATCAATCAACCAGTTACCTATCCAATTTTTACGCGTCCGGTGGAGCCACTGGTGTAGATGGCGTAAGCTAAATTATCGGCGCAGACATGAATGTTGGGGTTGGATGAACTGTGAGCGCTCGGCCAAAATGAGTCTAAGTAGACAATATGCCCGTGTATCTCGGGCAGAAGATTTGCTACCGTTTGTTGAGTCAGCAGCACTTTAGCACCTGAGTTTTCCAAAATATACGCCAATCGCTCTGGTGGGTAGATGGGGTCGAGGGGGACATATGCCCCACCGGCTTTGAGAATTGCCAGTAGTCCCACCAACATCTCGATTGAGCGTTCGACACAAATAGCTACCAACACTTCCGGTTTTACACCTAACTCTAGTAGGTGATGTGCGAGTTGATTGGCTTTGGCGTTTAACTGACTGTAGGTGAGTTGTTTGTTTTCAAACACCACTGCTACGGCATTGGGTGTCTTTTCAACCCGTTGCTCAAACAAGGAATGCAGACACAATTGTTTGGGATAATCTAGTTGAGTATCGTTCCACTCCACTAGTATCTGATGTTGTTCGCGATCGCTCAGCAGTGGGAGTTCTGATATCTTCTGATGGGGATTGGCAACCACAGCCGATAGTAGAGTTAGATAGTGCTCTGCCATTCGCGCAATGGTAGTAGCATCAAACAAATCGGTGTTGTAATCAAGAAACCCACTCAATCCAACGGCTGTATTTTCACTGAATCCTTGGGCAGTGTTTTTTAAGGTGAGGTTCAAATCAAACTTAGCAGTTGAGCTTTCGAGTTCCAATGGCGAGAGTGTTAAGTTGGGAAGTTGCAACACTTGCATTGGTGTATTGTGGAGCACAAACATCACTTGGAAAAGTGGCGTGTGGCTTAAAGAACGCTCTGGCTGCAATTGTTCCACCAACTGCTCAAAGGGCAGGTCTTGATGGGCGTAAGCACCAAGGGCAACTGAGCGTACTTGCGACAGGAAATCAACAAAACTGGGATTGCCAGATAAATTGCCCCGCAGCACTAAAGTGTTGAGAAATAACCCGAATAACCCCTCTGTTTCGGCACGATTGCGGTTGGCTATTGGTGTACCCACACAAATGTCAGTCTGACCGCTATAGCGATATAGCAATACCTGAAATGCTGCCAGTAACGTCATGAACAGTGTCACGCCCTGTCGCTGACTTAAGGCAGTTAACGCGTCACATAACTCTTGGGAAAGTTTAAATTTCTCCGTTGCCCCGCTATAAGTTTGAATAGCGGGTCGCGGTCTGTCGGTAGGCATTTCCAACAAAGCCGGAGCATCTGCAAGTTTTTCCTTCCAGTATCCCACCTGCTTTGTCAGTTCTTCTCCCTGCAACCACTGCCGCTGCCAAACAGCAAAGTCAGCATACTGAATCGGCAACTTTGGTAGCGCAACTGGTACATTGCTGTAAACAGCTTGATAGATTGCTGCTAACTCGTTTACCAATACCCCCATTGACCACCAATCTGAAACCATATGGTGCATCATCAGTAGCAGAACGTGTTCTGTCTCTGTTAGCTTGAACAAACTCGCCCGCACTAGTGAGTCAGTTGTCAAGTCAAAGGGTTGTGCGGCTTCTTCAAGAATTAATTGGCGGCAGGTGCTTTCTCGCTGTGTTAGCTCTAAGTGTTGCAAGTCCACAGTTACCAGGGTTATGGTCTTGCTGTCAGCAATAACTTGTACCGGTTGCCCATCTACTACAACAAAGTTAGTACGCAGGACTTCGTGGCGGCTGATGATGTGATTGAGACTGTATTCTAGAGCAGTAACATTGAGCTTCCCCTCAAAACGCACTTGCACGTGAATGTTGTAAAAGCCACTCTCAGGCTCTAACTGCTGTAGGAACCACAAGCGTTGTTGGGCAAAGGACAGTGGTAGTTTGAGGGTGCGCGAAACGGGCTGAATTGTCGCTAGCGCGGAACTTGAGGTCAGACTGGCTTTTTGCAAAAACGCGAGGATTTCTGCTTTGCGCTCTTGTAACTGAAGGCGCAGAGACGGTGTGAGTATTCCCTCAGGGGCGCTACACCGCAGACGATCGCCATCCACCCACAGCTTTACATCTAACGTGCAGAGGTCAGACAAAAACTCCTCAATAGTTTTCATAGCTGTATCTCCTCTTGTTCGCCAATCGATGAAATGGACTCAACACCGTCGTGCAGATTCTGCCACAACTCATTAACGTTTTTGGCTCTTGGAAAACGACCACCAATGCTGGCGAGCACTTCCATTCCATTATGGGTTTCCTGTTTATCCATTGTTCTTTTTCCTTTGTTTCATCAGTGGTTGTCGTTTCAGAGCTTCTATTTGCTTGCTGGCGCGGGCATTGATTTTTTGCCTTGCAGGTGTTGCCCCATTCTGCTCCTGTCCGAGATATTGCGCCAAGGTACTTATAGTTGGATATTTAAATAAATCAACTACTGAAATTTCTTTGTTAATATTTCCAAGTAATTTTTGATTGAGTTTGCTGTGAATTTGAACGACCAGAAGTGAATGACCGCCGAGTTCAAAGAAGTTATCGTTCACACCAACTCTTTCCAAATTCAACACCTCTTGCCAGACATGAGTGAGAATTCGCTCCACCTCGTTGCGCGGTGCAACGTATGCTTGAACCTCTATTCGGGTTTGGTCGGGAGTGGGCAGGGCTTTGCGGTCAACTTTGCCATTGGGTGTGAGTGGAAAGGCATCAAGCACCACAAAATAGGATGGCACCATGTATTCGGGCAGTTGCTGTTTGAGGAAAGAGCGCAACTCACTCACGACTGGTGTTGCCTGAGTATGGGGTACTAAGTAAGCAACCAAGCGCTTGTCCCCTGCAATCTCTTTGGCAATGACAACGGCTTGTTCTACAGTTGGGTGCACTGTTAATTAACCGTCTTGATTATGATGGTGTGTTCGGTACAGCGTTGAACCGCTTCTGCATTCAAGCAGCAATTGGACATCCCCTAACAGTTTATGGTATAGGCGGCCAAACCAGGGGATTTTTGGATATTCGCGACACAGTGCGATGTATTGAAATCGCAATAGCCAATCCAGCACAGCCTGGTGAATTCCGCGTGTTTAACCAGTTCACAGAGCAATTTAGCGTTGGCGATTTAGCGATGATGGTTAAGCGGGCTGGGAACGCGATGGGGTTGAATGTAGAAATTAATCACCTAGATAATCCAAGGGTTGAGAGGGAAGAACACTACTTTAATGCCAAAAACACAAAGCTTTTGGACCTTGGGCTGCAACCTCATTACCTGTCTGATTCTCTACTCGATTCTTTGCTGAATTTTGCTATTAAATACCAAAATCGAGTTGATAAAAATCAAATTCTGCCTAAAGTCTCTTGGCGGAGAAATTAGGTTGAGAAGAATACAGAACGCAGAACACAGAAATCAGAATATTCCATAAAGTTAAAGGATTCAGTGGGGAGAATGCTTTTTTATTTATAAATAAATTAGGAGCATTACGACCAATACTGACAACTTAGTCGTAAACATCCCTTCTGAGTTCTGAGTTCTGAGTTCTGTCTTGTCAAAATTTTTATCCTTCATATCTTTAACACTTCAGTAGGCTTTAGCTCATCGGGTGCAATATTGAGAGAAATGTGCCGTACAACCCTTAATTTGGGGAATTAATACCTAGCCCAAGTAAGAGAATTGTCATTGTTTGTCATTCCAAATTGCAAAAAAGCTGGGATTTTTCAAATCTCTTTTGCCTGTAGAGACAAGAATTTTATATGCGAATCGCTTTGTTTACCGAAACCTTTCTGCCTAAGGTTGACGGCATAGTAACACGCCTGAGTCATACCGTTGACCATCTCCAGCGCAATGGAAACCAAGTACTAGTAGTTGCCCCTGATGGCGGCATCACTGAATACAAAGGAGCTAGAGTATATGGAGTGTCCGGTTTTCCCCTACCACTCTACCCAGAGTTAAAAATGGCACTACCTCGCCCAGCAATTGGTTATGTTCTAGAGGACTTTAAGCCAGATCTTATTCATGTAGTAAATCCAGCAGTTTTGGGATTAGCTGGTATATTTTATAGCAAATACCTCAATATTCCTCTGGTTGCGTCTTACCACACCCATCTACCCCAGTACCTTCAACATTACGGTTTGGGAATGCTAGAAGGGTTGCTGTGGGAACTGCTCAAAGCAGCGCACAATCAAGCATCTCTTAATTTGTGTACTTCTACGGCAATGATGCAGGAGTTGATAACACATGGTATCGAAAGGGTTGATTTGTGGCAGAGAGGAGTGGACACAGAATTGTTTCATCCCGACACCAAATGCCAACAAATGCGATCGCGATTATCGAACAATCACCCCCACAGCCCATTATTACTCTATGTGGGGCGTCTTTCAGCTGAGAAAGAAATTGAACGGATCAAACCAATTTTAGAAGCCATACCCGAAGCGCGGTTAGCGTTGGTGGGTGATGGACCTCATCGTCAAGCACTAGAAAAACACTTTGTCGGTACAAATACGAATTTTGTTGGTTATCTTGTTGGTAAGGAATTAGCTTCTGCTTTTGCCAGCGCTGACGCTTTTATCTTTCCTTCCCGTACAGAAACATTGGGATTGGTTCTGCTAGAAGCTATGGCAGCAGGTTGTCCCGTTGTTGCAGCCCGTTCTGGCGGTATTCCAGATATTGTAACAGACGGGGTCAACGGATATCTGTTTGAACCAGAAGCAGATGTTCAAAGTGCAGTTAATGCGACTGTTCGTCTTTTGGAACAGCAACAAGAGCGAGAAATTATCCGTCAAAATGCTCGCAAAGAGGCAGAAATTTGGGGTTGGGCATCTGCTACACGTCAGTTACAAATCTACTATCAAGATGTAATTTCTTCTCAACTGCCAGCAGCAGCGTAAAAATGGTTAGTCGTTAGTTGTTAGTTGGTAGTTGTTAATTGTTAGTTGTTAAATATTAACCACTAACAATTCTCTCAACTAAAATCTATGATTAACCACTAACCACTAACCAATTTCATCCACAAATTCCATGACTCTCCTAAATACTGGTAGCGTCCTGGCTACATTAACAGAACTAACTCAAGTCAACCGCACAAACGCTTTATTGCGCCGTGTCAAAGACTTATCCGTTAACGAATTCGTTTGCTTGCTAGATTTTATAACAGCTGAGTTTCAGCAATTTCTAAGAGCGATTGAACTTATTAATAACGAAGCTCTAGAAACAATGCTGGAAAAAGTTTTAGAAGCAATTACACTCAAAATTGGTCAAATTCTCCAAGCTCAGCATACCACAATTTTTCTTGTTGACCATGACAAAGGTCAACTGTGGTCAAAAATTCCTCAAGAAAATATTCACAAACCTTTAGAAATCCGCACTCCCATAAATGTTGGTATTCCCGGTCATGTTGCAAGTACCAGCCAATATCTAAACATATCAGAAACCTCTTCTCATCCCCTTTTCAACCCAGAATTAGAAAAACAAATGGGTTATAAGATTCATAACATTTTATGTATGCCAGTTTTAAGCAGTAAAAATCAAGTTGTAGCAGTTGTACAACTGGCAAATAAAACAGGAGATGTTCCCTTCGATATTGAAGATGAAGAACGCTTTCGGGACTTTGCTGCATCAATTGGTATTATTTTGGAAAGCTGTCAATCTTTTTATGTAGCAGCTCGCAATCAAAGGGGTGCAACGGCTCTTTTACGAGCAACTCAGACCCTTGGGCAAAGCTTGGATTTAGAAGCAACTTGTATTACTCTGCGCGAAAATAGCACAGCAAGGCAATGGCTATCGTCAGATATTGAGTTGGCTAAAGCAGTCGCAAGCCAAGCCGCTATCGCCGTGCAGCAGTCACGTCTTTATCAAAAAACCCGCGAACAAGCCGAGCGATTAATAGAATTAGATAGACAAAAAACGGAATTTTTTCAGAATATCTCTCATGAGTTCCGCACTCCCATAACGTTGATTCAAGGACCCTTGGAAGCAGCTGTTGCGTCTAATGAGGGTCTGTCCTACTCACAAAGCGCGATCGCATTGCGTAATTCCCGTCGATTGCTGCGGCTGGTCAATCAACTCCTGGATCTGCAACGATTGGATGCAGGTAGAATGCAGCCCGGATTCCGACCTTGTAATTTAGTTGAATTTGTCAGTCAAATTGTTGAATCATTTCGCCCTTACTGCGAGAAAAAGGAATTGAACCTGCTGACAACGTTTGAAGAATGCCCCACAGTGTACTTGGATATGGAAAAATTTGACAAAGTGGTTTACAACCTCCTGTCAAATGCCATGAAATTTACTCCCAATGGTGGAACCATCAACGTCACCGTCAAAGGAGTGGGAGACAAATGTTTATTACAGGTACAAGATACCGGAATTGGCATCGTTAAGGAACAAATTCCCCATTTATTTGAGCGGTTTCGTCAAGCAGAAGGCTCAGAGAATCGTTCTTATGAAGGCAGTGGCTTGGGTTTGGCTCTAGTCAAAGAATTGGTAGAACTCCACAGTGGTGAAGTCAACGTTAATTCAGTTTATGGACAAGGGACTACCTTTGGTGTATGGCTGCTTCCCGGCAGCACTCACTTAAACCCAGAGCAACTTGTAGAAACGCCATGCGAGTTGAATACCAGCCGTGCTAGTGTGGAATTGGCTGATTTAGAACTGATAGAACTATCAAATGGCAGCGAAAGCCATGTAGTAGATTCCGAACGCCAAGACTCAACACTCAAAAACGGTTATTCAGTCTTGGTTGTAGATGATAACCCGGACTTGCGAACATATGTATCTGGTATTCTTCGTGCCAATGGTTATCAGGTCAAAACAGCTCGTAATGGTTTAGAAGGTTTGCGTATAGCTAGGGAATTTGTACCTAATTTAATTGTTAGCGACCTCATGATGCCTGTGATATCTGGATTGGAAATGATTCGCCAAATCCGCCATGAGGAGAGGTTGAAAGGCATACCAATTATCCTGTTGACAGCAAAAGTCGATGAAGAAACTCGTATTGAAGGTACAGAACGCGGTGCAGATGCTTACCTCGCCAAGCCATTTAATGACCGGGAACTTCTGGCAGAGGTGAGAAATCTTTTAGCCCTGAAGGAAAATGAACGGCGGGTTTTGGAGTTAAATACTTACTTGACACAGTCAGTACTCAAGCGCTTTTTACCACCAGTTTTGGTGCAAAAAGCAGCAGTAGGACAATTGGTTTTGGATTTGCGACCAGAACCGCGTTTAATTACAGTTCTGTTTAGTGACATTGTGGGTTTTACTCAACTCTCAAATACTTTAAGATCGCGACGAGTTGCAGAATTGTTAAATGAATATCTAGAAGAAATGACACGAGCCGTGTTTAACAACGGCGGTACAGTAGATAAGTTTATGGGAGATGCAATATTAGCTTTATTTGGAGCACCAGAAGAATTAACACCAAATGAACAGGTACGTCGCGCTATTAATACAGCAAGGGCAATGCTGCGATCGCTGAAACAGTTAAACAAACGCTGGAAAGAGCAAGGTATTTTTGATACAGACGGGCGTAGTGGTGTGGAATTTCGCTGCGGTATCCATCAGGGAACAGCAGTGGTAGGAATGTTTGGTAGTGATGAACGCGCTGATTACACGGCGATTGGTCCTAGCGTCAATATTGCAGCTCGGTTACAACAAGCAGCTGCTCCCGGTACTATACTGGTTTCTGCTGCTGTCGCAGATTATTTAGAAGATGATGAAATTACCAAATGCAGCCCTTTAGAACTCAAAGGAGTAGACGAAACAGTTCTTACCTTCTCTGTGACACCAGAAGTTGTAGCTAATAGATAATGGTTAATGGTTAATGGTTAGTAGTTCGTAGCTAGTATCAACAACAACTAACCACTAACTACCAACTAATAACTACTAACAATTTATACATATGACACAATCGGTGACTGACCAAACTCCAATATCAGATAAAACATGGAGACGACATACCGATCCACCCGGTTTGTGGATTGCTGTAGCCGTAAGTTCAGTGGCTCTGCACTTGGTGTTATTGGGGCTGATGCGGTCTTACGGATTTGGTCTCTTATCACAGAAAAGCTCTTCTCATGCCGTACCTATAGAATTTATAACGATTTCTCCACGTAAAACGGCAACCAACGTCAAACCAAAATCAAGTTCACCCAAAAGACCACCAACAGCACAAAACCCTACTTCAGCAAAGGTAGCAAAGCAAGTTCCTCAAAGGGCTTTAACCGCGAATTCTTCTCCAGCAGAAGATAGAAATGCTATTGCTTTTACGAATACCCCTCCAATCCCAACAACACAGAAGGTTGAGCCTAAAAGCCCACTACCTGAGTCTAAAGTCAGTGTAGACCCAGAACCTCCTCAGCCAGAACCAAACTTTGCACCAATTCCTCCAGAGGATCGACAACCAGAACCCACACCCACGGTAGATCCTTTTGAAAACCAACAACCAGAACCTACTCCTTCTCCTGTCTTTACTGAAAATCCAGAACCAGAACCCACACCCACGGTAGATCCTTTTGAAAACCAACAACCGGAACCTACTCCTTCTCCTGTCTTTACTGAAAATCCAGAACCAGAACCCACACCCACGATAGATCCGGACGGGAAGTTTGAATTAAAATCACTGGTAATCCATCCCCTTCTTGCGCCACTTCCCCCGCTTTATAATATTTTGCTCCTTTACGCAAGTAATCCAACATTTCCCAGGACACAACACCCAAGCTGAGGAAGGAGTCTTCTGGGATTAAATCATCTCGCAATGACCGGAATAAGGACATTTCTTCCGTTTCTTCTTCATCGTCTTCATCGTCTTCATCATCGTTAAAACCCGCTATTTCCTCTAATTCTGCAGCCAACTGCGGCATGGTGGAGACAACAACAGGCAATGATTTTGTTGCTTCATCTGAAGATTCGGGCAGCAAAATGCGGTAGCGTCGGTTTAGGGCGGGGAAGGTATCACCATTGAGTGGGCGGCGATGGTCGCGTATAAAGCGGTAAAGGCTTTCTAACGCCACTAAAACGACTAGTGCTTCTTCGTCATATAAAACAGACCTCAGCCCTTCCAAGGGATGGATATTGCCAAAGGTGGGTTCTATTTCAGAAAGCGGCAAATCTGCTAAATCGCTAAATTCATCATCCTCATCTTCGATTTCATCCACACCCTCAAAAGTGAGAAACAGGCAATCTTGCTTGAGAAAAGCTTCTTCCAAGTGCCCTTGTGATTCATCATCTTTTAAAACTGTTGCGCGAAAACGTTTTAAGGACTCCTCTGAACGATACAACAGGATTCCGTACTCCATCCCCAGCATTCCCATAACGCTGGCGTAAACAGTTCCAACATCCCATTTGTTAATCTCTATGGACAGAATTTGCTGTTCTTCCAATAATTCCCAAGGGGCTGCTTGCCAAATGGCAAATGCCTTTTCCCGCAACGCTTGTGCGTACTGGGGGGGCAAATCCGGGACTTGACTGTCCAAAATTTCAGCAAATCCACGAAATAATTCGTCAATTAGGGGCAATTCTGGTGAATAGTCAATTGCTATATCTAAATCTTGAAGTACTCCGCGTAGGTAGAATTGGATTTCTCTGTCTCTGACAACAATTCTTTGAGGACGAGCAGGTTTTGCTGGGCTGTGAGGATTTTCCATTGCTCGCATTAAGGTGCGAACAACTGCTTCCGGACCTGTCTCTGGCGCTACTACGTCCATTCCCCGGACAATACCCTGCGTACCGTCCACCCATACAATACACTCACCCTGTGCTTCCAAGTCCGGGCTTTGGATCTGTGATGATGACAACGGACGGCGATCGCCCTCCCATACAGAAGGAATCTGAGTTAATTTCTTCAGCCGACGACTGGTAGAGCAATTAAAACTTGTCATAGAGTCTTTAAATCAAAAAATAAATAAAAAAGTCAATTTTTTAGGTTACACAACGACCCAGGCTGAAAAACCTTGGTATTTGGTGAAAACTGATTGCGGAGGGGTTTTGCTACAAAGCATATACTTCAAAAATATTGAATTTTTACATACCGAATCTCTCAATTCTAGAATAAAAATATTTGCGTGCTTTGGACGGAGTATTTACAATTTGCCAACCTAGGACCCTAATATCGCTACAATGGAATCAAAAACTTAATTAAGCTAGCACGAACAGCAGGATACGGGTTGAACTCAGAATCTCTGCTGCGGTAGAGCAAATCTTAAACCAGGCAAGGAGTTTAAACAAGAGATGACACAAGCAACTCAGACTCAACAAGCGGGAATTCGGTTGAGCGAAGCCGCATTCCGACAAGTGAAATTCTTGCGAGATAAGCAAGGTACAGACCTATGCTTGCGGGTTGGAGTGCGTCAAGGCGGTTGTTCAGGGATGTCTTACCTCATGGATTTTGAAGACCCCAGCAAGATTACCCCTCAAGACGAAGTTTATGATTATGATGGCTTTAAAATTGTATGCGATCGCAAGAGTCTATTGTATCTGTACGGTTTAATACTAGATTATAGCGATGCTATGATTGGCGGCGGCTTCCAGTTCTCAAACCCCAACGCCAATCAAACCTGTGGTTGCGGTAAGTCTTTTGGGGTGTAATATTGTCCATTGTCCAGTGTAGTTTGTCATTTGACGAAAAGCACCGGAAGCTTAACCAATGACTATTGACCATTGACTAATGACTCAAACGGTTGAATCCCTGTTTGATACAGGTTTAGAACGCTATAAAGCTGGAGAATCAGCAGATTCATTAATACCTTTGTTTAAAGAGCTTTGCGATCGCGCCCCTAAAAACAGTTCTGCATGGACTTGCTTGGCGTGGTTGTATTTGTTAGACAATAAACCCAGTTTGGCATCAAAAGCTGCACAAAAAGCAGTCAAGCTGAATCCACAAGATCCTCAAGCGAGGGTCAATTTGGCTCTGGCAATGTTAGACACCGGTCAAAAAGGTCTGCGCCAGCATGTTGACTTTGCCCAACAGTTGATGTTTGTGAATCCTGAGTGGCAAGAGGAACTCAAAAGCAACATAGAAGATGGTTTGAGTAGAAAACCGGATTGGCAAAGTTTGATAAAAGTCAAAGGTTGGCTATTTCCAGAGTAAATGTTATTGGTTAGTGGATAGTAGATAGTGGTTAGCTGTGGGAAATTACTGCTAACTGCTTACTACGCGCCTACTAACCACTATCCCCTATTTTTTTATGAAAGACAAATTTTTAAACTGGCTAAATATACTGTTAATGGCGGATGTATTTCTGGTCTTATTCGGCTTTGGATGGTTAGCGGTAGCAGTTACTGGTAAAACACTTGGTGTCCCACTGGGCTTGGATTTGTGGTACAAGCTGTGGCAACCCGTATTTAACCCAGCTATTGGTATTCTTATGGCTGGTGCCCTTATCAATGGAATTATCAGTTGGGTTTCTCGGAAATTTCTCTCTAGTCCTTAGTCATTTGTCATTTGTCATT
>NZ_BAAFZH010000032.1:0-29210 GCF_054684315.1 Scytonema sp. NUACC21
ACGTATTGATAAAGAAATACCAAATCTGAAATACGGATTTCAGGCATTCAAGCTTGATTTTTCGACACTTTTTAAGCCAAGTAGACAATCAACTAGGGCTTGAACCTGTTTTCCTTTTTTTCAGATTTTGACTACCAGAGCAAAGAAAGCTTGTTTAAAATGGTGAAATATCTCAGTTTAAATGGATTTTGTCAAGCTAAATTGGTATAGGAGAGTCGATATAGAGTGTTGGCTCTTGCATGGTAAATTGTATGCCATGACTCTGAAGCTTTTTCGCTATAGATTCATTTGCTAACTCTAATAAACGCTTGCGGAATTCAATCGAATTTTCATTTGAGCCTAGAATAAAGAAACTCACCCTCGCACGAACTCCCTTTGGATTATCCTCATGGGGAAACAGACTAATCTTTGTACTGTTTGAATCTATGCCAAACAATGTGCTGCTACTTTCCTTGATGACTTTTTCCAGCAATGCTTGTTCAGGTTTTTCTAATTGCCGAGGAAAATTAAGATATAGTAAGACCATCACCTTCTTCCCTCGCGTCACGTTTTCGATATCTGATTCTGCCATCACTGAGTTAGGAACAACTATGAGAGTACTTTTAGCAAGTGTCCGCAGCTTAGTTGAGCGCAAACCAATAGCCTCAACACGCGCCAATAAAATTCCTTGGGAACTTAAATGAATGCGAATGTACTCTCCAGGGAGATAAGGACGGTCTAAGTAGATGACAACTGTTCCAAAAATCTGTTCCAGAGTTTTTTGAGAGGCAAAAGCAACTGCTATGCCTCCAATCCCCAAACCTGCAATTAAACCAATCAAGTTCACGTTTTGGCTTTGAGCAAATGCTACCGCCACAATAAACCCAATAACGATATTAGCAATGGTTTCAAAAACGAGCAGTAACTCATCAACTTCAAAACCCAGTTTGCGAATTAATTCAATTCCATAGATCCGCAAGAAGTTCTTAAATAAACTGGAAATAAAAATGGCAATACTGATAGCTATTGATAAATCTGAGAAGAATTTTAAAAAATTGTAAAATCCTGTATATTCTTGAATTAAATTCAGCGCTACTGAAACAAGAATTAATGTCATTACAGTCGAGAGTGTTTTTGACTGCGGCTCGACTAAGTTTTCATAAATCCTGGAGAAAAGTTGAGGGGTAAATCTCCTGACAATCAATGAAAGAAAGCGGGGGCTAGATTTCCCAACTATCCACGCTAGAAAGACAAAGAATAAGAAAATGGCGAGTTTGATTCCAATTGCTATCAGAAGCTTTTGTGTGGCTTCGTCCAACACAAACCAAGGTTTTATGCTCAGTAAAGTCTCCATTGCAGCCCAATAGTTAAATTAGATAGTAATCGGTGCATCAACATTAACTGGTATTTCTTCAAGATTGAAGGGAATACCATACTCCTTTAATCGCAGAGACATGCTTTGTTTCGCTACATCTAGTAAAGAACTACGCATTTCCATTGACATTTCACCAGAACCGAGAATGAAAAAGTTTATTTGAGCCTGAGTAATATTGGCTATTCCCTCTCGGATAATATCTTTAAATGTCACATCTGTATTGCGAGAGTCAATCCCAAAAATCTCATTGGTACTTTCTAATATGACTTGACGAATTAAAGCTCTTTCATCTTCTAGCAATTCTCGGTAGAAAGTTAGATAAACTAGAGAAACAACTTTTCTGGCTCCAGTGAAGTTCTCGATACTCATGTTTGTTAGAGAGTTATTGGGAACTATAGTTACAGTTCCTTTGCCAGAATTCCGAATTTTAGTGGAACGCAACCCAATGGACTCGACTCTACCAAATGTGCCGTCAGGTAAACCGATATAGTCATCCATGACAAAAGGTCGGTCAATATAGAGTATGATCCCTCCCAATAACTGCTGCAAAGTCTGTTGTGCAGCGAAGGCAATAGCTAATCCACTTAGTCCCAAACTGGCTGTCAAACCTAAGACATTGACGTGGTGAGTTTGAGCAAAAATAAAGAAAATAATGATAAAAATAGCGACATTAGCGACAGCTTTACCTACTGCTAGTAATTCCCCGTTGATTTTACGGCTGAGGGCAGTTTCCTGCAAGTAAGCTTCGTAGAATTTCTCAAACAAGCGAGAGGTTAACCAACCAGTTGTAATCGCAACTAACAACGCTATCACAAATTCGAGGTAGTTGAGCCAACTTGGTTTAGGAATTAGTAACAAACTTAGGTCAATCAGGACTAAAACAGCAGTTAAACGCAATACATTTTGATAAGAAGATGTTACTGTCAAATATATTCTTCTTCCTTCAGGAGATAAGAACCGAATTGTCATGAATTCACTCCCGCTCTTAAATAAGAACGCTAATAGAAATAACAGAGCACAAAAACTGACTGCCACCCCTATGCCACAGGTAATAATGACTATTGGAAGCAGATCACCTCGAATTGTTTCCGAATAGAGATTGATATCCAAAATCAAATTAACTCTCTGTTAATAATTGTCTATATTGTCCTCACATCTTCTATTTATGAACCTCCCTTTCTATATTTCTATATGGACGCTCCTGTTAAGAAAGATGTGACTAATGGATCGCACCACAGCAAGGGGAGGTTCTTTCTTTGCATCTTCATATGGAAACTGTCTCGCCTATTTGTAATACTTGATACAGTTTTTCCTACAGCTTTGCACATTACATAGGTTAGAGCCTTACTGCATTGAGCAGCTTAACGTTATAATACCACGACTGGCACTATTAGAGTTCTTGTAATAAGCAAATATGAATTAAGGGGCGATTTCTTATATTTGTGGGAGCGAGGGCCGGAATTCCCACAGATGCGTCGTTACACCAAAGTGCATCTATATTTTTGTTGTGAACAGTGTGCTTGTTGCAGTGGGGGCAGAACTTTTTCAGTTCTAACCTGTTTGTTGTGTTGCGTCGATTTTTCGTACTGGTATAACGAGAAACACCAGGAGAGCGCTTATCTGGATTTGTACGACATTCAGTACATTCTAGTGTCACTATTATGCGGACACCCTTACTCTTGGCCATAATCCTAAAAAAAGTACAGCTTGCTGAGAATTAACACAAATATCTATTGTCTCATATTACGTTGCACTTTTTCAACTATTTGCTTGACTTTTATATCAAGCGAATAGCCACGGTGCGACGAAACTACCATAGTCTTGGCGAATCGGTCATGCATTGCCTGCCGCAACTGAGTATCGGATAAAGCCGCACCACAGTCAATTGCCAAGGGAATCAATAGAAGTATAGCAGTGGGATTGCGGATGATGTTACTGAGTGTAATAGAAACTAACAGCGCACCCAAACAAACGATCGCTTCTCGCCGCAAAAATGCTTGTAAGTCGGGAACTTTTCCGCGTTCTTGCTCCAACACCTTAATATCAAAGGCATACCGCCCCAAACTCTGCCCTTGATTGTTGTAGGGTACAATGACACGTAAAAGACCCCAACCAATAATAAACACGAGTATCTGAACGATTTGAATGCCGAGTTGAGAACCTCCCAATAAGGAACTCACGACCCAGACAGTGAGGAAATCCATTCCCAATGCCATACCTCGCCGCCCTATCTCAACTTTATGATAGTGCTTGGGGGGAAGTCGTTCAATAGACATAACATTATGGTGGGTTTATTTAGAGTTTACCTTGATAATAAAGCCGAATTTAAGTAGATACTTGCGAGTCACAGTTTTGCTCGCCCTCAAAGCTTTCCAATGGCTGTGTAGTGTGACCATCCAATGGTAAAGTGACTGTGAATGTGGTTCCCACTCCAACTTCGCTTTCTATCTGAATCTGACCTTGATGTAAATCCACACACTTTTTCACAATCGAAAGCCCCAATCCCGTACCTTGAATGCGACCAACATTAGTAGCGCGATGGAAAGTTTCAAACAATCGTTGTTGGTCTTTTAATGGAATTCCAATACCTGAATCTTTGATTTGGAAAGTCGCAGTATCGTTTTGGTACGTTAAATTCAATTGAACTATACCCCCTGTAGGAGAATATTTAATTGCGTTAGATAGTAAGTTGTTTAAAATGTGGCGCAACAGATGTTCATCCATGACAGATAAAGACTGTTCTCCTTGGATGCTAAAGTCAATACGGTGCTGAACTCCTGCACTTTGTTGAAAAGTTTGTACAAGTTCGTTACAGAAATTTTCTAAATCGAGGGGTGCAGGTTCGTACTCTAATTTTCCAGCATCACTTCTGCCCAGTAACAAAACTTCATCTAACAGTTGCAACATTTGGCGAAGAGCAGTTTGAATTTGCCCAAAATACTTGGCTTTCTGCTGTTCGTTCAATTCTTGATTGTAGGTTTCAAGGATTTCTACTGCAGTGCGAATAACGGTCATGGGATTGCGGAATTCATGGGAAACCATCGACACAAATTTAGATTTCATGTCGTTGAGTTCCCGTTCTTTTTCCCAGGCATTTTTAATTTCTGCTTCCGCACGTTTGCGATCGCTAATATCTCGACCTTCAACAATCAGCAGCACCACTTTTCCAGTATTGTCCTTCAACGGTTTGAGAGAAAAATCTATCCAAAGTTCCGTATTATCTAAACCCCTAATTTGCTGTTCGTTGCGGACAAATTCTCCATGAGATGCTTTGGCTATGGCAGTTTTTAACCAATCGCTAGTTTCACAGCAATTCCAACGTGGGAGTTCCCAAAAAGGCTTGCCCACACAAGCTTCCTGTTGGCTACCACAGACATCAAGGGCAGTTTTATTAATTTCTAAAACAATGCCTTCAGGGCTCAGTAGACTCATTAACTGAAATGTCTGTTCAAAAATCCCCCGGAAGCGACGTTCGCTTTCTTCCATCTGTTTGAGAATTTGCCCCCGCTCAATTGCATAGCGGATAGCACGCCCTATAAGTTGAGGCGTGATTTGCCCCTTAACCAGATAATCTTGCGCTCTTTTTGCCACTGCTTGTAAGGCAATTTCTTCGTCATCAAATCCTGTAAGTACCACAATGGGGATATTGGGTGCTGCAGCATGAAATTCTGCAACCGTGTTTAATCCTTCAGAATCAGGCAGAGAAAGGTCTAACAAAACTATGTCAAAACTTCTGTCCTCACAAGCAGCGATGGCATCTTCCAAGCGCTCGAAGTGGCACACCTGCCATTTGTCACCACCCAAACGCGATAGGGTTTGCTGCAAGAGTTTGGCATCGCTGGGACTATCCTCGACTAAAAGAATGCTAATTGATGTCTCATTCATAAGAATTCAGCTTATTTAGGTGGTAACTTCACTGCTGCTAGCCAAAAGTCATTAATCAAATGCACGATTTGAAGGAACTGATGAATGTCAACTGGCTTGGTAATGTAGCAGTTGGCATTTAAGTCATAAGATTTGAGTACATCCTGTTCATCCTCACTCGTAGTCAGCACCACAACGGGAATTCGTTTGAGATCCGGGTCAGCTTTGATTTCTGCCAGGACTTCTCGACCATCCAACCCTGGTAGGTTGAGGTCAAGTAAAATGAGATCCGGACGAGTGGCGGTGGCATACTTGCCTTGGCGTCGTAAATACTCAATAGCTGTCTCACCATCTTCCACCCAATTTAATGTGTTGGCGATTTTAGCTTTTCCCAAGCTTTTTATGGTGAGATTAGCGTCGCTGTATGAATCTTCTACTAGCAAAATCTCAACTGGTCGAGTGCTCTGGCTGTCAATATTATTCATAATTATTCATAATTATTTGTCTCAAGCAGTTATAGGTGTTTTAGCCCGTATTGAACTCCATTTAAGGCTTGGGAAACTGACTAAGACACTTCAGGAGCAAAATCAGCGGCTGGAGGAGGAAATTGCCGACCGCAAGCTTGCAGAACAGAAAATTCAAGAACAAGCTGCTTTGCTGGATATCAGCACAGACGCAATTCTCGTTCGAGACTTGGATAACGAAATCCGTTTTTGGAACAAAGGGGCAGAACATTTGTATGGATGGAAGGCAACAGAAGCAATTGGCAAGAATGCCAAAGAGCTTTTGTATTCCACCGAAACCTTATCTCAAGTTCAAGAGATCCAGAAAAGTCTAGCTGAAAATGGAACGTGGCAGGGTGAGTTAAATCAGGTTCACAAAGAAGGTCACACCATCATTGTTGCCAGCCGATGGACGTTGATGCGCGATAAAGATGGGAAACCTAAGTCGATTCTGACAGTTAACACCGACATTACAGAGAAAAAACAACTTGAAAGCCAGTTTCTCCGCGCCCAGCGACTGGAAAGCATTGGTACACTTGCTGGTGGTATTGCCCATGACTTGAATAACATCTTCACTCCTATCCTGGCGTCGGCGCAGCTCCTACAGTACAAACTCCCCAAGCTTGATGAGCGGAACCAACAGATATTAAAGACTATAGAAAATAACACGAAACGTGGGGCGGCTTTGGTCAAACAAGTGCTGCAATTTGCACGGGGAGTCGAAGGCAAACGCGCAATTGTGCAAATTAATCCCTTGTTCTCGGAAATTCAACAAATTGTTCGAGAAACATTTCCAAAATCCATTGAATTTTTGATAAATGTAGAGCCAGACCTCTGGGCTGTTTTTGGGGATGCTACACACCTGCATCAAGTCCTCATGAACTTAATTGTTAACGCTCGTGATGCGATGCCAAACGGTGGGACTCTGACTCTTTCTGCCGAAAACCAGTTTATTGACGAACAATATGTTCGCATGAATCTAGAAGCAAGTGTCGGACCCTATGTTGCGATAACAGTTGCCGATACAGGAATTGGTATGCCCTTAGAAATTGCAGACAGAATATTCGAGCCCTTTTTTACTACCAAGGATTTTGGTAAAGGGACAGGGTTAGGTCTTTCAACTGTCAGGGGCATCATCAAAAGCCACGGTGGTTTTGTGAATGTAAATAGCAGAGTTGAAGAAGGAACTGAATTTAAGGTATTCTTGCCTGCAGTGGCGGTAACAACAACCTCACTTGCAAATCACCTGGAACTACCAAAAGGAAATGGAGAATTGATTCTCGTTGCAGATGATGAAGCGGATATTCTAGAGACGACCAAAATTGCATTAGAAACTTACAATTACAAGGTATTAATGGCTAGCAATGGGATAGAAGCGATCGCACTTTATGCCCAATACAAAGATGAAATTAACCTAGTCTTAGTAGATATGATGATGCCGGTGATGGACGGTGCCATGACCGTTCGCACAATACAGAAAATGAACCCCAATGCCCTGATTATTGCAGTCAGTGGTTTATCTAACGAGAAACTAGCAGGAGCCACTGGAGTTAAAGCATTTATTTCTAAGCCTTACACTAGTGAAGAATTATTGCAGACCATACATAGCATTCTTTACCAAAAATCGAGAAACTCTCTCGTTTATTAAATTACGTTATCTTACCATCATAAAACGTAAAATATCATATTGCGGGAAACGATGGTAATCCGATCGTCCCTGCTTCCCGTACAAAAACCTTTATGATAAAACGCCGTAACTTCCTTGCTGGACTAGCCGCATCTTCTTCCGTGTTAGCCTCTCCATTACACTTAGGGAGAGCAGCCAATCAACCCCTATTAAAACCCAAGCGTTTACAGCCCGGTTCTGTAGTAGGGATAGTCAGCCCAGCAGGTGCTGTATTTGTTCGGGAACAACTCAATATTGTCCTAGATGCAGTCAAGGCATTAGGGCTGGTTCCTCGAGTCGCACCTCATGTCCTTGAACGGTATGGTTATTTAGCAGGCAAAGATAAAGACCGCGCCGCTGATATCAATCAGTTTTTTGGCGATTCCTCTGTCGCTGCTATTTTGCCAATTCGTGGCGGGTGGGGAAGTAGCCGGATGTTGCCTTATCTAGATTACGATCGCATCCGTAAAAATCCCAAAATTCTAGTTGGTTTTAGTGATATAACATCATTACTTCTCGGATTAAACGCTAAAACCAATCTTGTGACATTTCACGGACCCAACGGGCTAAGTTCTTGGAGAAAAAGCCAAACAGAATATTTTCGCCGTCTTTTGTTCAATGGTGAAACTATTACCTTCAAAAACGAGAAAGATAGCGGCGATGCTGACCGTTTAATGCAGGTTAAGTACCGGATACAAACCATCACTTCTGGTAAAGCCAAAGGCAGGCTTATTGGCGGAAATCTTTCTGTTTTGACAGCAATTGTTGGTTCTCCTTATCTACCTGATTTTAACGGTGCAATTCTCTTTTTAGAAGATTTGAACGAGAATATATATCGTGTCGATCGCATGATGACCCAGTTAAAAATTGCAGGTCTACTTGATAAATTGGGTGGTTTTATTTTCGGGCAATGTTCTGATTGTTTGCCTGATGCTGATTACGGTTCTCTGACTCTTGAAGAAGTTATATGGGATCATATTAAACCACTGGGGATTCCTGCATGGTCTGGCGCTGCGATCGGGCATCTCGAAAACTTGCTGACATTGCCCATTGGTTTAGAGGTAGAAATAGACGCCAATGCTGGGTCAATTCGGATGCTAGAACCTGCCGTTCAATAAGAGACTTTATTTGCTGCCTTAAGAACTGGAAAAACTTTAAATGAGAACAAAACATAGTGAAAATCCACCACAGAGGTACTGCCCCTCCTGTTACCGCGTTATCACCACGGTGCCTCACTTTTCGGCTACATCCAGTCTACCTTCAACAATAGCATTGTCACCATCACCGATACAAATGGAGATGTTGTCTCCTGGGCAAGTGCTGGATCTAGCGGGTTTAAGGGAGCGAAAAAAGGAACTCCCTTTGCAGCGCAAACAGCGGCTGAAAGTGCAGCACGTCGAGCCATCGATCAAGGAATGCGCCAGGTTGAGGTAATGGTCAGCGGGCCAGGAGCCGGTCGGGAAACTGCTATTCGAGCACTTCAGGGCGCAGGTCTGGAAATTACTCTCATTAGAGATATTACCCCAATTCCCCACAATGGTTGTCGCCCCCCGAAGCGTCGTCGAGTCTAGGTCATATCTCTTATGGTGGTAAGAGAGCCTGGAGTTTGAGCCGTGCTTCTTCAGTACAGTGGTCAGTGACCGAGTATGAGTAAAGAATCATAGGTGGCATCGCCCAGGTCTCTTGACCGCCACAAGCTAGTGAACAGAACTGTTGCAGGTTTAACACCCACTACAAGCAGGCGTCACTGGTCGCTGATTGAAGCATAAACATACAAGTAGACTCAAAGCTTCAATATAGTAAGTAACCAACATACTATTAGCGCCCCTTAGCTATTGAGTACGTTAAACTTTACCGCCATTGGCAAAGATAAAGTTGGATAAACTTTGTAGCACATAGGGCAAGAAAACGAATTTGGTAGGGCAGACCCATGGTGAGCCAAGTCTACAAAGCGGGCTGCCCAACCTTTAAACACTGGTGAAGATAAATTTCCGCTACAACCAAGTGTTTGTGGAGGCAAATTAATTTCCTGCTAGCAGGACTTTAAATATAAGGGAGGCTACTCCGTGGCGCAATTTCAAATAGAATGTGTAGAATCTAATACCGAAGAAAGTAAAAGTCATTACAGTAAATTTGTCCTAGAACCTCTAGAGCGCGGTCAAGGAACAACAGTTGGTAACGCTCTAAGAAGAGTTTTACTATCGAATTTAGAGGGAACAGCAGTAACAGCAGTACGGATTGCGGGTGTTACGCACGAATTTGCGACAGTTCCGGGTGTAAGGGAAGATGTATTGGAAATCCTCATGAAGATGAAGGAAGTTGTCCTGAAAAGTTATTCTTCTCAACCCCAAATAGGTCGGTTACTAGTAACAGGTCCAACAACGGTTACAGTAGCGCACTTCGATTTACCCAGTGAAATAGAAGTCATCGATCCCACCCAGTACGTAGCAACTGTCGCTGAAGGCGGCAAGCTAGAAATGGAATTTCGGATTGAAAGAGGCAAGGGGTATCGCACTGTAGAGCGGGGTCGAGAAGAAGCCACATCTTTGGATTTTCTCCAAATTGATTCCGTATTTATGCCAGTAAGGAAAGTAAATTATAGCGTTGAAGAAACTCGGGGAGATAACGGCATACCAAAAGACCGATTGTTGTTAGAAGTGTGGACTAATGGCAGTTTAACACCACAAGAAGCGCTTTCCGGAGCTGCGGGTATTTTGGTAGATTTATTCAACCCATTAAAAGATATCTCCCTAGAACCCACAGATACAGCTACTGATATTCCAGACGACCCAACCGCTCAAATTCCTATCGAAGAATTACAGCTTTCAGTACGAGCTTACAACTGTTTGAAGCGTGCCCAAGTAAACTCTGTTGCCGATCTACTAGATTACACTCAAGAGGACCTATTAGAAATCAAAAACTTCGGTCAAAAGTCCGCTGAAGAAGTTGTCGAAGCCTTACAGCGGCGCTTGGGTATTACTCTACCAACCGAAAGGTCTTCTAAACATCCCTAAAATTGGTTATTAATTAGTAGTTAGTAAAACAACCACTAACTACTAACCACTAACCACTAGCCAACCATAACAACTTCCAAAACAATTATGCGTCACCGTTGTCGGGTAAAACAACTTAGCAAACCAGCTGACCAGCGTCGTGCTTTATTGCGTGCGCTGAGTACTGAACTCATCCGTCACGGACGGATCACTACTACCTTAGTCAGAGCTAAGGTAGTACGTGCTGAAGTAGACAAAATGATTACCCTAGCTAAAGACGGTTCTCTAGCAGCACGCCGCCAAGCCCTGGGTTACCTGTATGACAAAAACCTAGTTCACGCTCTTTTCGAGCAAGCACCTACTCGCTATGCAAATCGTCAAGGTGGGTACACCCGTATTCTGCATACAGTGCCTCGTCGGGGTGATAATGCTCAAATGGCAATCATTGAATTAGTCTAATTGTGTCATTTGTCATTTGTCATTAGCCAAAAATGACAGATAAATGACATTAGACAAATGACACCGGACAAAATTTCTATGTTAGATAGCCACCAGCCTAAATTAACGACCCATCGAGTCGCCTTGGTCATTCAATACCTGGGCACTCACTTTCATGGCTGGCAACGGCAACCACAACATCGCAGCGTCCAAGAAGAGATAGAGAAAGCGATTTCTACTGTATTGGGTTATCCGGTGACACTACATGGTGCGGGACGCACTGATGCTGGAGTTCACGCTGCTGCTCAAGTAGCCCATTTTGATGCCATAGATACAATTCCAGCTCGTAAGTGGGCAGCCATTTTGAACAGTTATCTTCCCAAAGATATCTTGATTCGAGCTTCAGCAGAAGTTAATGACGGTTGGCACGCTCGCTTTAGTGCTATCTATCGGCGGTATCGCTATACACTCTATACTGAAGGGATACCAAATTTGTTTGCCAGAGCCTTTAGCTGGCATTACTATCATGAACCCTTAGATGAATTTCTCATTCAAGCAGCACTAAAACCTCTGGTTGGGCAACATCATTTAGCTGCTTTTCACCGAGCAAACTCAGGTCGCAAGCATTCCTGGGTAGAAGTACAAGCAGCAGACTGTTACCGCAACGGTCCATTTCTTCATATTGAAATTCAGGCAAATGGATTTTTGTATGGCAAACGCCCATCCAAAATGGCCGCCCGAAGCTGTCGATAAATTTGCCCGGTTAAATCGTGACGTTCAGCCAGTGGTATATTAGATGGAATTCCATACCGTTTCCCACTGAAATTGGACTACTCAAGTTTCTCAAAATTGGCTCTTCAGTCAAACCAAAATCCGCTCTAACTTTAAATTATCAACTTTAAACCAATGCTTGTTTTACAGGAGTCAAGATATGAAAATTGTTATAGTTGGCGGCAGTGGGCGGATCGGTAAAAAACTGGTAAAAAGTCTTCGCGATCGCGGACATGAGGCAGTAGCAGCATCCCCTTCATCGGGTGTCAATGCCGTTACAGGTGAGGGACTGTCTGAGGTGCTGGTGGATGCCAAGGTTGTCGTCGATGTAACCAGCTCACCATCTTTTGAAGATAAGGCGGTCTTGGAGTTTTTTGAGAAGTCATCCCGGAATCTGCTGGCGGCTGAGGCTAAGGCTGGTGTGAGTCATCACGTTGCCGTGTCGATCGCTGGTGCCGATCGCATCCCCGATAGTGGCTATATGCGGGCGAAAGTCGCTCAGGAAAAGCTAATCCAGTCCGCAGAGATCCCCTACACGATTCTCCGTGCTACCCAATTCTTCGAGTTCGTAGGAGCGATCGCCGCCCAATTTCCCACTGATGGGCAAACGGTGAGCGTGCCCTCTGCCTTTATCCAGCCCATCCTGACAGATGACGTTGCAGATGCGCTGGTCAATATTACACTGGGAGCGCCAGTAAACGGCATCGTCGAACTGGGTGGTCCAGAGCGGTTCCGTTTTGACGAACTCATTCAACAATTCTTGAATGCAAACCAGGATGCACGTCAGGTCATGGTGGACAGCGATGCGCGTTACTTCGGAGCAAAGTTGAGCGATCGCTCTCTCATTCCAGAAGACAACTCCCGCATCGGTTCAACCCGTTTCCAGGACTGGCTCAACCACTAATTCGCTTCAAGATCGCGAATGAGAATTCAATATCAGGGCACATCAGACCCATTTGACATTGAGCCGAGATCCGGTGCAAAAACGGAAATAGAAGCTAAAAAAGCTTATCTTGTATAGGTTTCAGCTTTTTACCTTTCTCATTTTCTCCAAACATAAGAAGGTGAAATTCTTCTAGTATGAACACGCACCCTAGCATGTTCGGTTAAACACTTATAATAAAAATACCCCTCCCTAACCCTCCCCTTAATAAGGGGAGGGTGCCGTTAGGCGGGTGGGGTAGAATTTGTGTATCGTAAGTAATGAGTCGAACATGATATAAGCCCTGCGCCTAAACCTTAAAATTTCACTACAGAAGCAATCTGCGCTGAAGCTGGTCTATCTCGTGTTTATTGGTACGACATAGAAAAAGAAAACGTGAGAGATTCGTTACCAGAAGACACTCTCCGCAAGAGTGTGGATTTTGGGGTGAACTGTGATGTATGAACCGCTCCGAACGCACTCTTCTCTCTTCTTTCGAGAGCGTCCTCTGCGCCTAGTAAGGTTCATTATATTTTTTCTTTTTTTGAAAAAACTTTTCTCAATACATCCAAACCTGCATCAATTTGCTCAACCTCAATAGTACCATATCCAAAAATCAAACCCGATTTAACCGTGGATGACGCATAAAAATGCTCAAGAGAAAAAAGAAATATCCCCTGCTCTGCTGCTTCATCAATAACAGCACTGCTTTTCATATCAGAAGTTAAAAAAGTAGCAATATGCAGACCTGCTTCAGCGGGAATAGGTTGTAACCAATCCGAAAAAGATTTCTTCAGACCCGCAATTAAACATTGCCGACGCCGGTCATAAATCTTATGTAACTTACGAATATGCTTTGCTAAATAACCATCAAGAATAAACTTTGCCAGTGTTGCTTGCGCTAACAAAGGACTATGCAGATCGCTCAGTTGTTTTGCCACAACCAACGCCTGTTGTATCAAATCTGGAGCGACAATAAATCCCAAACGGAGCTCTGGAAACATCACTTTCGAGAATGTCCCTACATAGAGGACTCTTCCAGTACGGTCTAAATTCTGCAACGATTCCAATGGTCGTCCGGCAAAACGAAACTCGCTATCGTAATCATCCTCAATAATAGCCGCCCCATGCTGTGTTGCCCATTCCAGGAGTGCGATCCGACGTGGTAATGACATTGGCATCCCTAAAGGAAACTGGTGCGAGGGAGTCACATATATCAGCTTTGCATTTTTGGGAAGACACTCCACTTGCAGTCCTTGTGCATCCACTGGGACTCCAACCACTTGTGCGCCATAGGACTCGAAAAGAAGACGTACAGGAAGATAGCCCGGATCTTCCACTGCTACCACTGTTTGTGGTTCAATCAGAACTCGCGCAATTAAATCAAATGCTTGCTGTGCGCCATTAGTCACAATTACGTTGTCCAGATGACACCTGACTGCACGGCTGAAGGACACGTATTTGACGATCGCTGAGCGTAATTCTCTCAGACCTTCTGGCGGGCCATATCCTACAGGTGCTTCGGCCAAACGACGCGAACAAAAAGCTGATATGCGCCGCCACTCTTCAAAGGGAAATCTCGGTTTATCGGGAAGACTTAGCGAAAAGTTATACATCAAATTGGCTGGTGGTGGAGGTAACAATTCAGCACCTGTTAACTGTCGCCAAAAAGGTTTGATCTCAATAGCCGATTGTCTGAGATTGTGAAGGGAGCGATCGCTTGAAACAATATCAGCAACGAAAGTACCTGCACCAACGTGTCCCTCAAGCAATCCATCACTCATGAGCAAATCATAAGCCTGCATCACCGTATTTCTCGAAACACCCAATTGAGACGCCAGTTCGCGAGTTGGTAGTAGTTGCTCGCCTGCAGGCAAACGCCCATCCAAAATGGCCGCCCGAAGCTGTCGATAAATCCCTGCTTCTGTTAGGGTGGTAGCATCAGCGACAGCAAAGGGTACGTCGAGAATTTTGGCTAGAGTTTGAGCTAGGAGAGTTTTTCCGCAACCTGTGGGGCCAATGAGCAATATGTTAGACTTTTGCAGTTCGACTGAATCGTCCAATGCCTTGCCACTGCCTTTAGATTGGACTATGGACAACCGCTTGTAGTGATTGTACACTGCGACTGAAAGCACTTTTTTGGCTTCATCTTGACCAATTACGTGTTCATCTAGGTACTTTTTAATCTCTCGCGGTTTTGGAATTTGATTGAACGAGAGATTAGAGGAGCGGCGGGAGCGTTTCTGAGGTGGTTCTGACCTGGGTGCTGGTTGAGACGACGCTGCCCCATTCGTGTCTAGTAACTCTTCATCCAGGATTTCATTACACAAGTCAACGCATTCATCGCAAATGTAGACTCCCGGTCCGGCGATTAGCTTGCGAACCTGCTCCTGAGACTTGCCACAAAATGAACACTTTAAATGGGAGTCGTACTTAGACATACCAGCCTCTTATTTCAGAACGGGGACGTTTTCCCCTGCGGTGGGGAGATTTTGTCGTAATATGACTTGATCGATCAAGCCATAATTTTTTGCCTCCTCTGCCGACATAAAAAAGTCGCGTTCAGTATCGGCTTCTATTCTTTCTAATGGTTGACCAGTATGCTGAGCCAGTAACTGATTCAACTTAGATTTATGATAAAGAATTTCTCTGGCTTGTATTTCGATGTCTACTGCCTGTCCTTGTGCGCCACCCAAGGGTTGGTGAATCATAATTCGGGAGTCAGGGAGAGACATCCGCTTACCAGGAGTTCCTGCTGCTAACAAAAATGCCCCCATACTGGCGGCTAATCCAAAACATATCGTCACTACATCTGGACGAATTTGTTGGATGGTATCATAAATCGCCATCCCTGAGGTGACTGAGCCACCAGGAGAATTAATGTACAGTTGAATGTCTTTCTCGGGGTCTTCAGCATCTAAAAACAACAACTGCGCCATTACAGCGTTGGCGACCACATCGTCGATGGGCGTTCCCAGAAAGATAATCCGATCGCGCAACAGACGAGAGTAGATATCGAAAGCCCGTTCTCCCATTCCGGATTGTTCTACCACCATCGGGACGATGTTGCTAGGTCCACCGAGGGAGTAAAGGTTTAACTTACTCGAACTGTTAATTTGGTAGTTTCCCGACTGCGATACAAGCATAAAAGAACGTTTGATAACAAGTGTAACAGTCATTCAAGCAGCGTTCGCCACTTGCGAATCTAGAACTGAATTCGCAATATAACTATGTGTTAACCATTATGCCTCATATAAATTGCTCTCGTGTGAAACAGTATCAAAACAAAACTTAAATCAGTGACCGGTGGGCTAAATTCCTGCCTCGGTCACTGCTTACCGGTTACTGTTTATTGTGCTGTATCAGTTTCTACCACTGATTCTGCTTTGACTTCCACCGTTTGCTCTGAAGCTGGTTCTGTTGATTCTACTTCAGCCACTGCGGTTGTTTCAGCGAGTTCCACAGTATCACCTTCTTCTATTGCTGTTTCAGCACTCAAAGAACCTTCAGGCACGAGTTCTACTGTTGAGCGTTCCAACAACCAATCCAGAATTGCTTCAGTCAACTGCTCGTTTTCCACGACTTCCTTGAGTCTTTCTGGGTCTACATCACGATCCGAGTATTGTTCTTGCAATTCTTTGATTTTCGCCGCTACCTCTTCTGCTGAGGTCTGAATTGACTCCCGTTTCCCGATTTCCTGTAAAGCTAAAGAGCGCTTAATGCGATCGACCGCCTCAGGGCGAGAACGTTCCCGCAATTGAGGAATCACATCTTGAGTAAACAACTGCTTGATATCAATTCCCTGCTGAGAAAGGCGCATAGCTGTTTGAGTCAGCATTGCATCCACTTCCTGTTGAATCATCGTTTCTGGCAAATCAACTTCCACGTACTTGAGCAGTTCAACCAAAAAAGCTTCCTGCTTATTTGATTTTGTTTTCTGGTCGGCTTCTTTTTGGAACCGCTCTTCTAAAGAACTCCGTAGTTCTGCCAAAGTTTCAAAGTCGCTGACTTCTTGTGCAAAGTCATCATTTAACTCTGGTAGTTCTTTTTCCTTCAATTCTTTAAGTGTTACGGTGAAAATTGCGGGTTTTCCTGCCAAATCTTCATTTGCGTAAGGGTCTGGAAACTGTGCTGATATTTCCTTAGTTTCTCCGGGATTCATTCCCACAATTCCCGTTACGAAGCCAGGAATGAATTTATCTTCCTGCAGTTCCACCTGAAAATCCGTTGCTTCTCCGCCCGGTATTGGTTCGGGTTCTGTGGTTGCGTCTTCACCTTCCCCTTTTGCGATTACACCCTTAAAATCCACCACAGCAATATCACCTAGCTGCGCTGTTCGCCCTTCTACAGGAATCAACGTTGCCATTTGTTGCCTTTCGCTTTCCAGGACTTGATTGACCCGTTCTGGATCGTACTTCACTTCCTCTGCTTTAATTTCCAAGTCGGTGTACTGACTCACCTGTACTTCTGGTTGTACATCCACCGCCGCCGAAAATGTCAGGGGTTTTCCTGGTTCATAATTGCTTATTAAGTCTTCAAAAGAAGAGCGTAACTTTGGCTGACCGATAGCCTGTACATCTGCTTGTTTTACCGCCTCTTCAATACCGTCCTGAATCAGTTCTTCTAGCGCCGCTGCCTTAATTCGAGTGACGCCCAGGCGCTGTAGCAATATTTGCCTGGGTACTTTGCCTTTGCGAAACCCAGGAATATTTGCAGTACTGCCTAAGTTTTTAATAACCTGTTCGTAAGTTGCCTTGGTCTTTTCCGGCGCTATTTCAATTTCCAGACCAATTTGACTGGCGGGAAGTTTTTCCTGGGTAACTGGCTTACTTGGCGCAGGTATCGCCGAAGCCTCCAAAAATTCAACCAATCTTCAGAAACTCAACACCTATGCCGACGGCTACCAACAACTGGCCCTCTACGCACTGATTGCCGGCGTTGTACTTATCGTTATTTCGCCTTTGGTCCGAAAATTGATGCAGGATGTGAAATAATTTGTAACTTTCGAACGTAAATTACTTTTGTTATGAAAAAAATTATACTTGCTTTTTTGTTGCTCACAGGACTTCAATCCCTTCAAGCGCAAGAAGGATTAACATGGCACACCGATATCAACAAGGCTATCGAACTTTCCCGCAGTGAACAAAAACCCTTGTTCTTATTTTTCACCGGAAGCGATTGGTGCGGTTGGTGTATCCGTTTGCAAACGGAAGTTTTTAAAAAGCCAGAATTTATCCAATGGGCCAAGGAAAAAG
The DNA here is from genome assembly GCF_054684315.1 of Scytonema sp. NUACC21. Classification (NCBI taxonomy): domain Bacteria; kingdom Bacillati; phylum Cyanobacteriota; class Cyanophyceae; order Nostocales; family Scytonemataceae; genus Scytonema; species Scytonema sp. NUACC21. The sequence continues at coordinate 17,767 of NZ_BAAFZH010000032.1, forward strand.
TAATCTTGGTTGAACTCGATTTCCCCCGACGTACCCCGCAAACCGACGCATTGCGTCAACAAAATATGCAATTGCAACAAGTCTTTCAAGTGCGTGGGTATCCCTCAGTTTATTTGGTAAAGCCCACCGAAGTCAATGGCAAAACCAATTTTGAACAGTTGGGTCAAACCGGTTACGTAGCTGGTGGTCCCGAAAAATGGTTAGCGGGAGCCAATGAAATGTTAACGCGCTATGTGCCCGATCCGAAACCCAAAAAAGACAAAAAGAAAGCCTAAAATACGCTAAACGATCCCTTTTCTGAAGTATCATGAAAAGGGATTTTTAGTTGATAACAACATTCTCTCCACGATTTTCGCAATTGATAGCCGTTGCTTCCGTCAAGCACAACCCAATCCGGGCGATGGCGTCGTAACCACGATTCAGGACCACACCGCGGATTATTGGTCACAATCAAAATATGAGGACGAACTTTTGGGAAACGCCCTGTTTCATCAACTAGTGCTATTTTCTTTCCGTTTAGCCAAAATCGATGTTGCCGCATGTCTTGTCGTGTAGCGGGTGCCAACCATCGGGATAAAGCAAACGCTTCAAGGGTCATAAGCGCGGTGTTATTTTTACATAAAAACCGATATTGATCGTACTGTTGATGCGCAATTAAAGTAGCTTTTCGTTGATGGAAAAGAATCCATGCCTCTTCTTGCCAATGGTAATGCCGAATGCCGAAAATCGCCAATTGAAAAACCAGTATACTCCCAAAGAAATTCCTGTAACTATAGAAGTTCCGCCGTTCCAACGCAAAAACGCCCATCACGATTATACCATACAAAAGGAGCATAGCCGTCAGATTCATCGGAATGCCACTCCAGACCATTTCTTCTTGTGCTGCAATGAGGCGGATGATCCCATTCATAAGGTCCAATGCCCACTGCATTAATTTTAATACAGGCGACCAAATCCAATTTAGATACGCCATCAAAACACTTAAAAGTCCCAAACCCATCAATACCCCCATTCCCGGTAATAAAAGTAAATTAGTTACGAAGAAAAGACCGGGAAATTGATGAAAGTAATACAATGACAGGGGCAATGTACCAAATTGTGCTGCTAATGAAACGGATAGTAAGTCGCGCACATACCGCCCTATTTTGGAGCGCGGTGACCAAAGATTTTGCAAAATAGGATGCAACCAGAGGATAAAAAAAACAGCCGTATAACTCAGTTGCAGTCCCACATCCCATAGCGCATGGGGTTCCCAAAGTAAAATAAGAAATAAAGAGGTAAACAAGGTGTTGTAACTGTTACTGCTCCGTCGCAGATACGCTCCCACAGCGAGTCCCGAAAACATCACCACCGAGCGCAATACGGAGGGAGCCAACCCAGCTAAAAATCCAAAGGACCAAAGTCCAAGGATGACCATTACAATTTTTACACGTCGATACCGTCGGGTGTTGGGAAAGGGTTTAAGCAGCGTTTGTATAAAAATCAGCACAAAACCCACATGAAGTCCAGAAACTGATAAAATATGTACTGCACCCGCTTTTTGATAGGCTTGAATTAAATCGGCATTCATATCTTGCTGTTGCCCCAGAATCAGCGCCATAACGAGCGCTAAATCCGATTCATTCAAGTGTTTTTTTAACCGTTGATGCACCGTTTGTCGAATGCCATCGGCTAGAGCAGGGATGCTTTTTGGGGGAGGTGCGAGCGATTTTGCACGCGCGACCAAGAGTTGACCATACCAATGTTTGTTTTTTAAATAAGCACTATAGTCAAATTGCCCAGGATTAACAGCGGGTTGCAAAGGAAGGAAAACTCCAGTTACACCGTATAACTCCCCAACGGTATAGGGTTGCTTATTTTTCGGAAAACCCACCACAATTTTTCCCATCGTTTTTTGTCCGTTCCACTGGTGTACCTCGGCCACATAACGCGTTCGTGTTGTAGAGGTGCGTAATTGGGATTCTAACGTAACAACAAGGGAGCAGGACTGCGATTTTTTTAGAAAATGCGAAAAGTGATTGGGATTTCGCTGCGGATTGTCCATCGCGATTCGCATCCCGCCGATTCCGACAAAGATCAATAACAGCAGGCCTCCAAGCGCGTTCGGTGGCACTATAAATTTTCGTGTGTAAAAATGGATGACTCCTACGGTAAGCGCTGAAAAAAGTATACCGCATGCCCATAGAACTGGGGGAACAACAATAAGTTTCCCGAGAAAAAGTCCAATAATAAAGGCGAGGGTAACTCGAATCAGCGGAAATTGAATGGCTTTCATATTCCGGCGTTTAGATGTTACGATTTACTCGATAACCCTATTCACCTGTGCAAAAGTTCGTTGATAGTAAGGCTCTTTGGTGGAGGAGACAACAACGCCTAACTGTGTTGACGAATGTACAAATTTTATTTCATCGGACGATACTTCCGTAATCATTCCCACATGATTTATGGTACGGCGTCCATTCGTTCGGAAAAAAATCAAATCCCCACGGCGGTATTCATTTCGATCCAATACCCGGCCAATACGGGCCATCTCGTGACTTTCAGCAAGGAATTTCTTTTACCAGTCCTGGTAAGGTCATTAAAAGTCAAAATAGCTACAAAGGCTCACTGCCGAAACCAGGGTCTTGAACAACTATTAATCATCATCAAGTCGGAGCAACTGTTCATCAATAGTTTGTATCCGCCCTTGTACAATATCTTCCGAAAGAATTCGCTTACGTATTGCTTCGTTGAGCGCTCCTTTTTCTGCTAGCAGTAAACGACGGCGAATAGCATCTAGTTTACTAAGCTCACCACTTTTAGTTTCAAACTCGTCAGGGCGGCGATTGTAAAATTCTCGTAGTGCCTTTTCTGCCCCAGCAATTCTCACTTGGTAAGCTGAACGCATCTCTTCATAGACGGATTTTGGCAACACTCCTGACTTCAACAGACTGTCTAATTCATCCTGCGCTGCTTTAGACGTGATTAATTGGGCTTGCAATTCTTCAACCTGCTGCTGAGTGGAGGAAAATTTAGATAAATTTAAGCGTTTTACCAACCAAGGCAAGCTTAAGCCCTGACCCACTAATGACACCAGCACGCTGCCAAAGACTAAAGTAATGAGACCTTCTCGCCCTGGCAATGTAGTGGGTAAGCTTAACGCCAGAGCCATTGAGAGTGAACCTTTGATGTTTCCTAGAAATAGTAAATGTTGCCAGCGTAGCGGAATTGGGCGATCGAACCAACGAATCCCTGCTAGCAGTGGGTAGACTGTAAGAACTCGCCCGACTTGATACGCCAAAACTGCGAGTAAAACTGCAGGTAAAGCTCTCCAAAGCGTTACTGGGTTAATTTCTATACCAATAAGCAGAAAAATAAAGGTGTTGGCACCAAAACTAGCATATTCCCAAAAACTTAATAAGGTAATGCGGCTAGAAGCGGAATTATTGCGAGAAAGCGCAAAATTCCCAAAGATTAATCCGGCAACAACTACAGCCACAGCTCCTGATACACCTAGAAATTGACCTACCTGAAAAGTTCCTAATGCAACTGCCACAGTTAGTAAGAGACTGCTAAGGGGATCGTCTAAACGGGTAAATACAGGTATACTCAAGTAACCCAAGACTAACCCCACTCCGCAGCCTCCTAGAGCGATAAATAGCAGCTGTTGGATTCCCTGTGGTAACGTGAGCGAACCTGTGGAATAGATTTGCACAATCAGGTTGAACGAAACTAGAGCTGCGGCATCATTGAATAGGGTTTCTCCTTCAACAATGGTGGAAAGTCTTGAGGGTACTGGAATCGTCTTAAAGACGGCAATCATTGAAACCGTATCCGTGTTTGCCAGAATGACTCCTACAAATAGAGCCGGTATCCAAGCCAGTCCCAACGCAAATTTCAACACAACGGCAATAATAGCACTGGAAAACACAGCCCCAGGACCAGCTAGGAAGGCAATTGGTTTAAACGTGCTTCGTAGGCGGCTAATATCTGTATTGATGCCAGCATCAAATATTAAAATCGGCAAAAAAAGATTCAAAACAAGAGTTGGATCTAAACCAATACGACGAGAGAATAGCTCAGTGATTGGCAAACCTGCTAACACTAACCCTGTAACGTAAGGAACACGAAGCCATCGCGTTAACAAGGCAACGCCAGTGGCTAAAAGCAGCAAAATAATTGAAACGGTCACTAAGGAAGCTACATCCACTTTAGTTCTACAAATTTGTCTTGACTTCTTTGATAAACGTTGCCAGAAAGGTCATACAAATGTCAAAAAATTTTTTGTTCGCTCATTAGGGAGAGTGTTTGGACACTCATTGAAGTTGCTGTTGGTTTTTATGATGCCCTGGGTGCTGGAGAAACTATTAAATTTGCTTATAACCTTAGCCGTAAACTCCTTCCTATAGAAAATATTCCAGAAGAAATAATTCCTAAACTACTGGGAAAAAAGTTGAAAAAGTAACTGGGGAAGCTAAGTTCCCCTGAAGGAATGAGGAGCAATGAGTGTCGGGAGTTCCCTACTATCTTTTACTTGATGCTGCAAAGCGCTTGTTAATTTCATCCCAGTTTAAGACGTTCCACCAAGCATTTAAATATTCAGCACGGCGATTTTGATATTTGAGGTAATAGGCGTGTTCCCACACATCATTACCCATAATTGGATAGTTTCCTTCACTCAGGGGATTGTCTTGATAGGGTGTTGTCATCACAGCAAGTTTGCCACCCTTAGTACGGACAAGCCAAACCCAACCACTTCCAAAACGACCACCACCAGCTTCGTTAAACTGCTTTTTGAAACTTGCAAAACTACCAAAGTTCTCTGTGATAGCTGATGCGATCGCTCCTGTTGGTTCTCCGCCACCTTTTGGCTTCATAATTCTCCAAAACATGGCATGATTGACGTGACCACCACCATTGTTGCGTACTGTTGTCCGAATATCCTCTGGTACGCTGTTGAGGTTGCGAATCAGGTCTTCAGGACTTCTACCCTTGAGTTCTGGATGTTTGTTTAATGCCGCATTCAAATTTTTTACATAAGTTGCATGGTGCTTATCGTGATGAAACTTCATCGTTTTGGCATCAATGTAAGGTTCTAACGCATTGTATGCATAAGGTAGTGGGGGTAGTTGAATAGCCCCTGCTGCATTGGGACTTGCCTGATTTCTTGCAGGCGGATTTTGTGCAAAACCACTAGCATCTAACGCTAAAACACCAGCACCAGATCCAAGTAAAAATAAGAAATGGCGACGATTAACAGTCATAATATTTCGCTGCGACCAATGTTTCTGTTTGCAGTCTTTATTTTCTTAGATTTTGGTGAATTATCAAATCAATTTTATATTTTACAAATAGGTTGTTACAAAATAAATTAAATAGTGGGAATTGTCATTTATCATTAGTCATTTGTCAAGGAGAAAATTTTTATTTTTTTACATTTCTTTATGTACTGATATCCTGCACCTTCTTAATAAAGGAAAGGTGGGCAGTGCCCACCCAGCCCTTTCAACGCGTTCATTTGTACCTGCATGGGATGGATATCGGGAATTGCTCATCAGTTATTAAAGCTCGCCCCCATACTTGGAAGTTTCACAACCGAGCAACTCGATAAAATAGCTCTTAACCTATCACCGCAAGCAGTTTACAAATTAGCTGTAGGTCGCACACCAGCTGAGGTGATTCAGTCAATTCTGGAAAAAGCTTGCAACCAAGAGGTTTCCAAGAAAGATATTCAACTCGCAACCAAACAGCACAAAGACGCTCAACCGAAGAAAGAACCAACGCCGTGGCGGTATGTGGGACAAGGAAGAGAGTACCAACCGCCGCGAATTTCGGAAGCAGCTGGGTTGGTGATTGAAAAACTGAGGTCAGAAAACGGGACACCACGACGGTCTTTGATAGAGGATGCGGTTTTGTTGCTCGCGGAGAAATTTCAGCAGGTAGTTTTTGCCGTTGCTTAACTGGAATTTTCACTTCTCTTTTTTACAAGCTTTACGCGATCGCATTCAATAATTACTGCGAGATCTGTTTTATATTAAATTGGTATCCCTTCCCGCCAAAAGATTACCTAAAGACATAAGTAGGTCTATGCTGCACGGTGGCTGCTGGTGGGCAGTGCCTATAGAAATTGGTAATTTTAGAGCGTCCAAGGAGTAGTTGGTTTTTACTCATAGGAAAAAATCAAACTTTTTAACCATGTGGGCATAAACCACTCTGGTGTCCATAAAATATTATGCTTTTCGCTGTAATTGGTTAAGCCGAGCTTAGACCAGTACCTTTTCATCAGGTTTTTCCCTTGTTTATCGGAATATTTATCTTTTAAATCATCCAAGGGACAAGGATGACATCCCACTACTTGCTCTTTAGCAAATAATTCTAAGAACATAGCTAGTGCTTTTAAAGCATAATCATATCCTCGATATTGAGGTTGAATAAAAACTTTTTCTATATAAAAAAGATAAGAAGGATAAACATTATACTCATCTAATAAATTCTTATCCATTAAGAAAAAATTTGCAAAAAAAACAATGTCACCATCTCTGGTATCGGCTAAATGAATCAAGCGATCGCCATCGTAAGAGTAGTCAAATCGAGTCGCTAGAATATGCCCTATTTCTTTAGGTTCGTCCTCTTTTTCTTCTAATTCATCCCATTCTTCTGAGAGTTCAGAACCCAAATTGAATTTGATGGGACTATAAAAATGAGTCATTGCAAAATCATCAGACCGAGATACACACACACGCGGTTCGATGGTTAAATTCATAAATTTCTCTCCCGTGATAGCTTTTATATAGTTATAAAGCCAAGTTTTTCAACCTGATTTTTGAATTTTAAACCAGCATTCCAGAAACTGAAGTAAAAAAGCTTTCAAATAGCATCAATGAGCGCATTTCTATTTTCCCAATCTCAGCTATTTACATAAATATTAAAAAATGTTAAAAAATGTCATATGATGAAATAGATAGACCGCACAAGCGGGCTTAGTTTCGTACAGCCTCAAGGGTCTCCCTGGGTTCAATGTATCAAAATTATCCCATGAGTCAAATAGTCTGGATTGCAAGACACGCTAACCGTCTCGATTTTGTAAACCCTGATTGGTTCCTTACTGCAGAACGACGCTACGACCCGCCACTGTCAGAAGATGGTTTTATACAAGCGCAGCAACTAGCTAACCGTCTTAAGGGAGAAAAAATAGACCATATTTTTGCTTCCCCCTTTTTAAGGACGGTACAAACCGCGAATGCAATAGCAGAAGTGCTTGATTTGCCAATTAAACTAGAAACGGGCTTGAGCGAATGGCACAATCAGGCTTGGATGAAGGAAGAACCAAAAAGACTGTCAACTCCTGCATTGGCAGAATTATTCCCAAGAATTGATATCAGCTACACTCCACGCATAGCAGCGAAGTACCCTGAAACCCACGAACAAATGCAGGAGCGTTCCGGGCAAACTGCTAGATGTTTGACCAGAGAATATTCACCAGCAAATATTCTTTTAGTAGGACATGGTGCATCTGTACTGGGAGCGGCAATAGGTTTAGTCGGTGAAGTAGCCAGAACATCCGTCAAAGCGTCCCTATGTTGTTTGGTAAAAGTTGTACGTCGAGAGCCGGAGTGGCTGCTAGAGCTTAAGGGAGATACTTCTCATCTGACGGAGGTAGAAAAAGTTATCAAGTTTAATTAAATCTTGTACCCGACGGATGGAGAATGGTAAAGGGTTAGTGGTTAGTAGAGAATACAGTTAACAACTAACTACTAACTACTAATACCAATTTAATATGAAGCTGCATATAATAGTGGAAAGCAAACTTGGTAAGTTGAGATACCCATGAGCCGCCCATTTCAAAGTGAGATCGCCGAGAGCGAAGAGGAACTAAAAAAACGCCTACAAACAGTATCTTCAGGAATCCAGAAAGAAAAGTTACAAATGTTGTGGTGGCTCAAGAGTGGTCAAGTCAACCAACAGCAAGAAATTGGAAAACGCTTGGCCAGAGATACTTCAACAGTGACAAGATGGTTGCAGAAGTATAGAGCAAGCGGACTGTCTGGCTTGTTAAAAATTAACAAATCAGCAGGAGCAAAACGAAAAATTAACGATGAGGCACTCGCAGCCCTCAAGCAAGAACTCGAAACAGGGAAAGGATTTAGTAGTTACGGTGCAATCGTCGAGTGGTTGAAACTTGAACATGGACAAGACATAGAGTATGCAACGGTTTATGCATGGGTTCGATATCGATTAGGCGCAAAACTAAAAGTGCCTCGCCCTCAAAGCCACAATCAAGACGAAAAATTGATATCTGATTTTAAAAAAAACTCGGAATTATTCTTAATTGTCTAGAACAACATCTAGCACCCGGCAAGTATGTTCGCTACCTGTGCCAGGATGAAACGAGGGTAGGACTGAAAACTCTCACAGGAAAAGTGATTACTGCCTCTGGAGTCAAGCCTACTGTTGAGGTGAAATGGCCACGGGAAAATTTTTGGATTTATGGTGCGGTTTAACACTATGGACAGGTACCTTTGAAGAACAGCCAGGGCTGTGGCTGCGGTGGTGCGATGTCAAGGGAAATGTCATTCCGACAGGAAAAGAATTAAGCGAGCAAGAACGACAACGAGCAACTCGATTGGCAGAACGGTTAAGAGAAATGGGCGTTGACCCGGATACAATTTAATCCCACTCGACAAATCCTTGTATTTCTTCCTTTACGTTCTTTGCGACTTCGCGGTTCATTAAATTCCCCCTCTCCTTAATGGGGAGAAGGGGATAAATTACTAAGCGCTAAAGTACTTAGCTACAGGGTGATAGGTAATAATCGCAGTTGTAGATTGTTCCGGATAAAGCTGTTCGCTTTCATCCATATATAGGTTAATGCGATCGCATCCCAACAGATCCAGTTGCTTGTACTGATCCTGAATATTTGGACAAGCAGGATACCCAAAACTATACCGAGAACCGCGATAGCGCTGTGCCAGAATATCCCGAATATTATCCGGTTCCTCAGCACCAAACCCCAACTCATGACGAATGCGGGCGTGGGACCATTCAGCCAGAGCTTCCGCCACTTGCACCGCTAAACCGTGGAAATACAGATAATCCGTGTATTGATTAGCCGCAAACAGCTTTTGAGCAAACTCCGTAGCAACGTGCCCAACCGTCACCGCCTGCATTGGGAAAACATCAATAGTTCCCGATTCCTTCGGTGCAAAGAAATCCGCAATACATAGTCTCCTCAAAGACTTTTGTCGGGGAAACTCAAACTTAGCTATCTCCCGAGCATCCTCTGCACTGCTGCGGTTTGGATCGTAAATACACAAACTATTCCCCTCAGCCTGACAAGGAAAATACCCATAAACCACCTGCGGATGCAGTAAATTCTCTGCAACGATCCGGTGCTTCCACTCCTGCAAAATCGGATACACCTTCTCATTCAAGAAAACTTGGTACTCCTCCTTCGATTGCTCTTTGGGCTTGCGGAACTGCCATTGTCCTGCAATCAAAGCTTGTAAATCCAAGTACCAGAAGACTTCTTCCCAAGGAATATCTTCTGGTTGAAGAATCTTCGTTCCCCAGAAAGGCGGTGTAGGACGTTCAATATCCACCGCCACAGCTTCAGAACGCCTTGTATCTACTTCTTGTGTTTCAGCCGACGCTTTCTCTTGAACTGCTTCCTCTGCTGAAACTTTGTGACCATTTCCCGACACTTCAGGGTTGTCAGCAAATCCATTCAAAAATCCCTGAATATCATCCCAATGCCCTGAAAATTTTGCTGGCATTAATTTATCCATGAAATTCAAGTCAGAAAATGCGTCTTTGCCGTAAATTACCCGACCTTTGTAAGTGTTTTGGCAATCTTCATAGACAAACTTGGGAGTTAGGGCTGCACCACCCAAAATAACCGGGACAGTAATTCCTTTTTCGTTGAAAACCTCCAAGTTCTCTTTCATAAACGCAGTGGACTTCACCAACAAGCCACTCATGGCAATACAATCAGCTTTGTGCTTTTCGTATGCTTCAATGATGTTCTCTACGGGCTGCTTAATTCCCAGGTTAATCACCTTGTAACCGTTATTGGACAAAATAATGTCTACTAGGTTTTTACCAATGTCGTGAACATCTCCTTTGACGGTGGCAATTATAAAGGTGCCCTTAGCATTGTTACCAGCTTCTGACTTTTCCATGAAAGGCTCAAGATAAGCTACTGCTGCTTTCATGGTTTCTGCTGATTGTAATACGAAGGGTAACTGCATTTGCCCGGAAGCAAACAAATCGCCTACCACTTTCATGCCATCAAGCAAAATGGTGTTGATAATATCCAAAGGAGGATACTGTTCCAAAGCTTTTGCCAGGTTTTGCTCCAAACCGATACGTTCGCCGTCAATAATATGACGCTTGAGACGTTCTTCGACGGGTAAATTTTCATCAACTCCTTTGTCGCGCTTCGTCGTGACTCCTTCAAAAAATGTTGTCAGTTCTGTTAGGGGGTCGTAGATGCAAACATCTCCCTCAAAAGAGCGCTCATCGTAAATTAATTGACGACAAACTTGTTGATGCCGTTCTTCAATTTTTGCTATCGGTAAAATCTTGTTAGCACTGACGATCGCACAATCCATTCCAGCTGCCATTGCTTCATGTAAAAACATGGAGTTCAATACCATCCGCGCTGCTGGATTCAAACCGAAGGAGATATTAGAAACACCCAAAATCACATGGCATCCCGGCAATTCTTGACGGATGCGACGGATAGCTTCGATAGTCGCTTTGCCGTTAGCTCTGTCTTCTTCTATACCCGTAGATATCGGCAGAGCTAGGGGGTCAAAAAAGATTTCGCGTGCTGAAATACCGTATTCTAGAGCTTGACGGTAAGCACGTTGGGCGATCGCAAACTTTTTAGAAGCTGTTCGCGCCATCCCCTCCTCATCAATAGTACCAATAACAACACCCGCACCGTATTTCTTCGCCAGTTCCAATACCTTTAAGAAACGCGGTTCTCCATCTTCATAGTTGGTGGAATTCAGCAGGCATTTTCCACCTGCCACTTTCAGCCCTGCTTCCATCTTTTCCCATTCAGTGGAATCAAGCATCAAGGGCAATGTTACATTATTGACCAATCGGGATACCAACTGGTGCATATCGCGCACCCCGTCACGTCCGACATAGTCAACGTTGACATCAAGGATGTGTGCGCCTTCCTTAACTTGCGCCTTTGCCATTGAAACCAAACCATCCCAATCTTCCGCATTAAGCAATTCGCGGCATTTTTTCGACCCACTGGCGTTCAACCTTTCGCCAACGATTAGAAAGGAATTGTCTTGAGTGTAATTTTGAGTACTGTAAATTGATGCGGCTGCTGGTTCTAATTCAGGATGTCTGACCTTTGGTGTGAGGTTTTTGGCAATTTCTGCTAGTTGTTGAATGTGTTCCGGACGTGTCCCACAGCAACCCCCAATCACTTGGACACCTAAATC
>NZ_BAAFZH010000033.1:0-30582 GCF_054684315.1 Scytonema sp. NUACC21
TTCCCTCTGATAAAGGGGGGAAGTAACAAATCAAATTCCCTCTGATAAAGGGGGGAAGCAACAAATCAAATTCCCTCTGATAAAGGGGGGAAGTAACAAATCAAATTCCCTCTGATAAAGGGGGGAAGCAACAAATCAAATTCCCTCCCCTTTATAAGGGGAGGGCTAGGGTGGGGTAAAACTCACGCTAAAACCAGAGTCCGTTAACAATTTCAGACTTGTACACCACCACCGTAGTTAGTAAGGGGAGGGTGGAATACCTTGTGCCCTTACTTAGGCATCAAAAATAAGTGTTCCTTTTGTAAAGCTAAGTGGAGTCAGCTTTGGGGTCACAACCTACAATCAATACGCGCTGACCCATTTCTGCCATAGCGGCAATGGTATTTTGAGAAGTTGTGGACTTACCGATACCGCCTTTTCCGTAGAACGCTATTTGTCTAATTTTTTCGTCAGACATGATGAGTTTTCTCCTGCAATTGATTGGTTGGTTGTTGGGTGGGTCTGTTAACTTAACAAATCGTCACACTTTAGTTGCAGCAGTGACCGCTTGTAGAACGCGCCTTGGGTGGCGTTGACACTAAGTGCCTGCCGGTGGCGATCGCCCTACCACAAAAACTATCGAAAATAAGAACATCACTTTCCTTTGGTAAATTTCTTGAAACTTCTTGGCTTTACAAGCCCGCCAATAATCTTAATTAGTCTGAAACCAAGCAGGACTTGACACAGCTATTCGTCAACTATCAATGGATAGACCTTGGATTACTTATTCAAAATTGCGTCCTTCAAAGTTGCGACGCGAGCAACTGCAGCATTTACATCATCTGCCGACACTCCACGCACAGCTAGTGACTCACGAAGATGCTTCTCAATCGCATCAAAGTGTTTTTGCTGAAGATTCATACCTGTGTGTGTTACTGCCATTTCACGACCCGTGTATTGTTTTGGGCCATCAAAAAGCTGAGAGAACAAAGCAGCTTGATGACGATACTGCTTTTGCATATCTGTATGAGCGAAAAAGTGATTGAGTGTGGCGTCACCCATGACACGCTTGTAGAACTCATCTACGATTTGCTCAACACCCTGCTGTCCACCAAGTTTCTCGAATAATGTGCTCATATCCTTTTCCTTTGAAGCGAGTTGGATACTGAAATTCACGTTTTCGGTAGTTAATACCTGCACCTATCTGCTCTTAGCAATAACAGCGCTATGAAAGCTGTCTGTTGTCAGTAGGACTCAAGCATTGATAGGAAGAGAACTTTAGGGGTCGAATCCTACTTGGTGTTTCAGGGAGATGCATACTGCCGTCTGTGGGTCACACTCCCTAGAGCAACGGCTCAACCGCTTCTACTACAAGATCTTTGCTCACGCGATCGCGCAACCTAGCTTCAATCGCAATCTTCAAAGTTGCCGTACTGCTAGAACACGAACCGCAAGCACCTTGAAGCAGAACCTTAACGCGATCGCCTTCCACATCATAAAGTTCCACATCACCCCCGTCAGCGATGAGAACGGGTCTGACTTCTTCGTCCAGAACTTTTTGAATCAGTGCAATTTTCTGCACGGGAGTCAGTGGTTTTTGAGTTGACTGACCCACAGCTTTTTGCTTTAGGGGAGCAGTTACAGATGAAGCGACTTCTTTCTGAACTAATTCTATTATATCATCAATTGTCGCTAAACAAGAACCGCATCCGCCACCAGCTTTAACATAATTTGTTACCTCTTCAGCCGTAGTGAGATTATTCTCAACAATCACGCGGCGAATTTTTGCATCACTGATGCCAAAGCAAGTGCAAACCAATGCTCCTTCATCATCATCGTCGTGGGCTGCAAGAGGAATACCCCGGTAATTGTAGATTGCAGCTTCTAGGGCTTCTTGTCCCATAACCGAGCAATGTATCTTTGCTTCAGGCAAACCGCCAAGATAGCCAGCAATGTCTTTATTAGTAATTTTAAGAGCTTCGTCTAGAGTTTTACCTTTAACCAGGTCAACCAAAGCCTCCGAAGACGCAATAGCGCTGGTACAACCAAAGGTTTGATAACGAGCTTCCAGAATTTTCTCAGTTTCCTTCTCTACTTTAAGATGCAACCTTAGAGCATCTCCGCAAGCAATACTGCCTACTTCGCCAACAGTCACTTTAATTCCAGGTTCGCCAGTTTCTTCTATAACCCCTTGATTTTGGGGATTGTAGAAGAGATCCATTACTTTATCTGTATAGTCCCACATAGCTAATGTCCTTTGTCGTTTGTCATTTGTCGTTTGTCATTTGTCCTTTGTCCTGTGTCATTTGTCCTGTGTCATTTGTCTGGTGACTCATGACTACTATTAACTAATGACTTATCGCGATTAACCAATGACTAATGACTATTGACTAATGACTGTTGTTGGAGCCAACCGGCATCATCACTCTTAAAGGGCGAGAGGGCACGCAGACGTTCCACAATACCGGGCATGACCGCCAGAACTGCATCAATCTCAGCTTCTGTAGTGTAGCGGCAAAGACTGAACCGGATGGAACCGTGCAAAATTGTGTAGGGTAAACCCATCGCCCGCAGAACGTGGGACGGTTCAAGAGAACCAGAACTGCAAGCAGAACCAGACGAGGCACAGATACCGTGTTTGTTCAGAGAGAGCAGAATTGCTTCACCTTCGATAAACTTAAAGCCAATATTCGTTGTATTGGGCAATCTTTGCGCTAAACCGCCATTAACTTCACAGTCTGGAATCATGGCAAGAAGACTTTGTTCGAGGCGATCGCGTAACCGCTTTTCTCTTGTGGTAGCTTCCAATAGATGTAATAATTCTAGCTCAGATGCCTTGCCCAATGCAACTATTCCTGGAACATTTTCTGTACTTGCCCGACGCCCGCGTTCCTGTCCTCCGCCGATGAGCATGGGACGGAACCTAACACCGCGCCGCACATACAAAGCCCCAATGCCCTTGGGTGCGTGAATCTTATGACCGGACATGGTTAACATATCAACGGGTCAACCCAACCTACGGAATCATTGACACATTCAATGAGGTGTTGGGTTTGCTGGCGTCAACCCAACCTACGGAATCATTGACACACTCAATGAGATGTTGGGTTTGCTGGCGTCAACCCAACCTACGGAATCATTGACACATTCAATGAGGTGTTGGGTTTGCTGGCGTCAACCCAACCTACGGAATCCTGGGTGTAGCCTGGGTGTAGGGGTAAATCTAAACCGGGAGTAAAATTTTGCTGCCGTCTACAGTAGAAATCGTTTAAGCTAGCTGACAGATTCTTTAATTTTTGGCGAAGAGGCGGTAGTGTGCCGAAACGAATTGGTTTGATTTCTCTGATGATTGTCTGTGGTTTGTGCAGTATGCCCCAACCTGCAGATGCACAAGCACTAGTACCCCATACACTGCAGCTTGATGCAGCCAAGTTGGAACAGCAAGGCTTGGGTTTAGCAAAGGAAGCCGCTCAACTAGCCCAGTTTCAACAATTTGAGCTTGCTTTACCAAGAGCGCGACTGGCTTCGCAACTGGCTCCTAAGAACGATAAAGTATTTTTCCTCCTCGGCGGCTTGTATTTGCAAACAAAGGACATGGATGCAGCAATCTCCGCCCTGAAGAAAGCACAAACCCTGAACCCAAAAAATGGCGATGTTCTGTTTGCTTTGGGTTCGGCTCATTTTCAACAGCAAAAGTACCAAGAAGCTGCAAACTACTACCAACAGGGTTTGGCGCTAAAACCCAACGATCCAGAGGGTTTCTTTGATTTAGGTAATGCTTACTATATGCTGGGTAAGTATTCTGATGCCGTCAGTCAGTATAAAAAAGCAGTCTCCTTTGACAAAAAATTCTGGCCCGCAATCAACAACGTTGGGTTAATTTTGTACGAGCAAGGTGATGTTCAAGGAGCAATTAAGCAATGGCAAAATGCTGTTGCTATTGACAAGCAAGCTGCAGAACCTCTATTGGCTTTAGCTGTAGCAACCTATACCAATGGCAACCAACAACAAGGGGTGACGATGGGGCTAGCCGCACTCCGCATTGACGATCGCTATGCTGATATAGATTTTCTCAAACAAAATCTCTGGGGTGAACGCCTGCTATCCGATACAAAGAAATTTTTGGAATTACCCAGCATTCAAGCTGTTTTCCAACAACCAAATGAAGATATATCAGGCTCCCCCACCAAGCGGCAACTTCCACAATGAGGAGAGTGGTTTGTAGGGGTGGGTTTAACGGAACGACCCACTCTCAGGCGATATCACATTATGTCTAAACCCACCTCTACTTGCTCTATGTACCTTATAGTAGTACATATATATTAATTAAGAGAGAAGGTAGTAGTCTGATATATATGACAGACTACTATATCAGACTTGTGTTCTGAAGCCAGGAACACTAACATTAAAGTTCTCAGGGTGTCACTGACAAAGGAGTGGACAGTATTTTCTTACTTCTCCTGAAAATCCCTTTAGTTATCCTTCTTAGGTAGCAGTGCCATGATTTGATCGACAAACTGTTGGTGATCGACAACGGGTTTAGAGATATAACCATCTGCACCGCTAGCTTTGAGAAAATTCTCGCGATCGCCCTCCATTGCGTGTGCTGTCACGAGAATAATCGGTAAGGAAGCTGTTTGTGGGTCGGATTTCAACATTTGTGTAATTTTGATCCCATCAACTGACTTACCTTGATAAACACTTCGTGACAGAGAAACATCCATCAAAATAATGTCTACTTCCCCTCCTTGGGCAAATTTCATCACTTCCTCCACGTTTTCAGTATGTTTTACCTCCAAGCCCCCTCGCTTGGTCAAAATCTTAGAAAAAACGCGAGCATTGATCAAATCGTCTTCGACAATTAAAACAGTTTTCATGAGAATTTGACATTCGGATAGCTCATCTTAACTAACGGAACACAACGGAGTCAGGTGTATTACCACCTAATCAAAACGCTTGTGTACCCACTATTGAAATAATCAATAATAAATTGTTGCCAACAAGGATAATACTACTGCTTTCTATAGTATGACTATCAAGATTTTGTAATGAAGACCAATTCATCCGTTATGCTGTGTTTGCTGTAGTCTTCATTAATGGCAAATTTTGTGTAGTTAAAATTTTAGGGAAACAAACTCATGGCAAAACAGTTAAACCTTCTCTCGGAGGGACAGGTCATTACCACAGCCTTGCATACTGAAATGCAAAGGTCATATTTAGAATATGCCATGAGTGTCATAGTCGGGCGGGCGTTACCAGACGTGCGAGATGGCTTAAAACCAGTCCACAGACGCATTTTATATGCTATGCACGAACTGGGTCTTGTCCCGGACCGACCATATCGTAAATGTGCCCGTGTGGTGGGAGACGTTCTGGGTAAATACCATCCCCACGGTGACCAAGCAGTTTACGATGCGTTGGTAAGGCTGGTACAAGACTTTTCCAGTCGCTATCCCTTACTAGCAGGACATGGCAATTTTGGTAGTGTCGATAACGATCCTCCAGCAGCAATGCGTTACACGGAAACGCGCCTCGCACCCATAAGTCATGAAGCAATGCTTTTGGAAATCGGCGAGGAAACAGTAGATTTTATTGGTAACTTCGATAACTCCCAGCAAGAACCAACGGTACTGCCAGCACAATTACCATTCTTGCTACTTAATGGCAGTTCTGGCATTGCTGTGGGTATGGCAACGAATGTTCCACCACACAACTTAGGAGAAATCGTTGATGGGTTGATTGCATTAATTGATGAACCCGATTTACCAGACGAAAAACTGTTCGAGTTAATCCCAGGACCGGATTTTCCGACGGGGGGGGAAATCATAGGTAACACTGGCATTCGTGAGGCGTACACCACAGGTAGGGGCAGTATTGTGCTGCGGGGTGTCGCCCAGATTGAGGAGGTTGCAGGGAGCAAGGGCACTCGGCGGCGGACGGCAATTATTGTCACAGAATTGCCCTATCAAGTGAATAAAGCAGGTTGGATTGAGAAAGTGTTAAGAACCTATTTAGAAAAAATAAAGATTCACGATACCATAAGGGTTATAACTGAGTTTTTGTAACATATCTTAATATTAACTCAGTCCCCTAAGCCTTGTTATAGTACGGTAAAAAATCCCCAATGGCATGGCAAGATACCATAACATCGTTCTACTTCTGTGGAAAACAGACAAGTGCCTGTGGAAACCCTGTGGAATCAGTGAGGAAAATTAAGACAAATGATAAGAATTACAAAAAATAAGAATTTTGGCGAAAAGAGTGAGCGGGTGTAACAATTCACCACCTCCCCTATTTACCACTGCAAAAACCGATACCATTGAGCTAGACCAAATTTTATGTAGGTTTGGTTATGAGCCTCTCGCGTTACGCTTGGCGATTCAGTGCTAACCCTACAACAATTGAAGAATCTTGATAAATCCTGACATGGGTAGATGTTGCCTCTCACTCAACTAATTGCAGTATTAAAAACAAATGCTTCTCAAGAGTAGTTTTATTGACCCAACAATTATTTATACAATAAGGAACAATCAATAGGTCAGCGACTGTAAAGGCAGTTATATTAAGGAATGTAAAAAGGGATGTAACTCTTACTAAAAACCAATGACAAATGACAAAGAACGACCAAAACCAGTTAATCAGAGTTTAATAATTTAAGTGAAAACCTTGAATCAGCAAAAGTTACCCTTTCTTCCAAAGTTAAATCACCAAGTCTGGATTTTGGCTGTTGGTAGATTTCTTTTGGAATTTGGCACGGGTTTTACTCTGTTTTACGCCCCAATCTTTTTTACTAATAAAGTTGGTTTATCTGCAACATCTGTTGGGATTGCTTTGGGAAGCGCCTCAATATCTGGCATTGTAGGGCGAATTTTAAGTGGATCTTTTTCTGATTCCCCTTATATTGGACGCCGCCGTACTTTGTTACTGGCTGCAGCAGTTTCAGCCATTGGCTCTATAATCTTGGCTACAACCAACAATTTTGTTACCTTGGTCATTGGTAACGCGATCGCTGGTATGGGTTTGGGTTTGTACTGGCCCGCTAATGAAGCTGTTGTTGCTGATATAACAGTACCTGAAAATCGTCATGAAGCTTATGCCCTCACCCGACTTTTCGACAATCTGGGTTTGGGGATGGGAATTGTGCTAGGCGGAGTGTTAGTGGCGTCAACGGGGAATTACCGCATCCTCTTTATCATTGATGCAATCTCTTTCGTTGTGTTTTTTGCAGTTGTTTATTTAGCAATCAAAGAAACCAACCAACGCAAAGAGACACCTCAAGAAAGGACTTCACGTATAGGGTCTTGGATGGCTGCCTTGGCAGATCGTCGTTTCCTTGTATTTATAGCTGTAAATGTCATTTTTACAACATACTTTTCACAATTGCACAGCACCCTTCCCATATACTTTAAAACTTTTGTATCAGTTGGAGAATCCGGAAAAGGATTTGCTGAAACCACAATCAGTGCCCTTTTTGCTTGGCACCTATTAATTGTGATTTTTGGTCAGTTACCTATTGCCCGTTTTTTAAAACGCTTTAGAGACCCACAAGCACTTACTATCTCAGCTTTGCTATGGGCTGTTGGTTTCAGCCTGATTTGCATAACAGGATCTGTACCATCCCATCAAATCATTTGGGCAACTTTAGCATTGGGAGTCTTTGCCCTCGCTATTGTTTCCTACACTCCTTCTTCTTCCTCTTTGATTACTGACTTGGCTCCTGAATCTCAACGCGGGGTTTATTTTGCCATTGGTGCCCTTTGCTGGGCATTTGGCTATGCAATAGGTCCTCCCTTGGGTGGTTGGGCATTAGACCGGGCGGCAGCGATCGATCGCTATTGGCTAGCCTTGGTGTTGAGTGTAGGTATCAATATTGCTATTTTGCAGTACCTCAACAAACTTCTTCTTAAATAAGAGAGTTTAGCAGTTATTTACGTCGTTCTTGTAACTTACGGTAAACAGCTTTTATATCAACATTATGATGAGCTAGCGCGACCAAAGTGTGATATATCAAATCTGCTACCTCACCTGCGATCGCATCTGGAGCGTCGTCCTTAAGAGCCATGATTACCTCAGCACTTTCTTCACCTATCTTTTTCAAAATCTTATTATCACCACCTGCAAACAACTTACAGGTGTAGGAATCTTCTTTTGGAGCATCACGGCGATCGCATATAACTGAAAAAACTTGTGACAGTGTATCTCCTGGAGGTGGGACAACTTTCCCATCAACTTGGTGAAAGCAGCTGCGCTCACCTGTATGACAGGCTATATCTCCTATTTGCTCAATACCAATAAGCAAAGCATCACTATCGCAATCGTAACGAATACTTTTTACCTTCTGTATGTGCCCTGAAGTTTCTCCTTTATGCCAAAACTCTTGTCGGGATCGACTCCAAAACCAAGTTTCCCCAGTTTCCAAAGTCTTTTGTAGCGACTCCCGATTCATCCACGCCATCATCAAAACAGTGCCGTCCAAATAATCCTGAACAATTGTCGGCACTAAACCCCGCTCATCGTATCGAATCTTTTCCACTGGAATGGCGTGGTGTAGAGAATGCACATCCGAAGGTGACATACCAACTGCTTTGTTCTTTACAGAATATAGTTTATGGCTTCAAGATACCATTCAAAACGTCACAGTTGGTATGTTTTTTTCAACTCACTTTCTTCTTACCAAATCTTAAACCATACTTCTGTGCATTGCCGATTGCATCTTCACAGCACTTAATGCTACCCGATGAGCCTTTGGTGCTTCACCGTACCAATGGATTGCCGAGTTAAAAGCGGCTCGATACAGATCCTGGTATGCCTCAGAAAGGCGAGTGCGTATTTCTAGAGGCAAGTCTTGGTTTGACTTGTATAACATATTGTTATTTTCCTGGTTCTGGTAATTTACTACGATAGTAGTTCTAGACCGTGTTTCCCCCTATCCTAAGATAGAGCTCTGTTTTCTAATGTAGGTGAGAACCTTGGTAAATACAACGATTAAAACTTTCCCAATGCAGGATACGAATCCAGCAGTACCTTCGAATCCAGCCGTTCAGATCAGTTATATTGTCGATGGAATTGCTCCTTGTCGAAAATTGATTGTAAATGTGCGTAACATGCCATTATTCTCTTGTGGTACAGCTCAAGGTCTTCAGGAGAGTCAGTTGGTTTTGTATGAAGGAACCAATGTTATAGATGTTCACGTTACCCGTCGTACAGTGTGTGCAAACTGGAATAGTGGTAATGCGGTATTAGGGCTTCACAATGCTACAGGTACACAAGCAATTACACCTCCCGGGCGAAATACAGGGACATGGGTAGCGAATAATGAATCTTGGCGTTTTACTCCATCAGGGAATTCATTAACTACTATTCAATGGTTGGATGGTGCTACAGTTATTGGAAATACGCCAAGTATTGCGGTTTGTCCAACCTCCACAAAAACGTATACTGCACAAGTACGTTATAATGTTTGTGGTACGGTTCGCACCGTAACCAAGCCCATCACTATTGAGGTTAGTCCCGATGATACACAACCCGCTCAAGCGATTGAGAACTGTTTGCCCAACAATGTTTTCAATTTAACTACTAATGAGCCCACAGTATTGGGTCCGTTAGTGGGTACAGGGGATTATGAAGTGTATTATTATACCAATCAATCGGATGCCGAAAACTTAGCAGCGAATTCAATTGGTAATCCTTCGGCTTATGTGTTGAGTTCAGGGACAAGTCAAACCATTTACATGAGTTTGTATAATATTTTTACGGGATGTATTCGCATTCGTCCGTTTACTATTTCTATGATTGATTGTTCGGTTTGTCCAACAATAACAAATCCCTCTAGTAATCAAGTGTTGTGTGAGGGTGGAGATCCCATTGTTTTTGGTGTAACTACTAGTGCTACAGTAGCAAACTCCATCAAGTTTGTCTATTTCAATGCACTTCAAACAGGGGACGCAATGTATACTGGAGGTACTGTACTAGGGACAGTAACTCCTGCCGCAGGTGTGGCTACTTATGATGCGGGTGTGCTAGGGACAACGGGCTCTTTGCCGAATACACCGGGTACTTATTATGTGTATGCCGTTTTAAATCCTACTCCTTCTGATGCAACCTGTCGTCCCAATCAATTGATACAAGTTGTAGTAAATGAGGGAGCGAATGCAGGTACGGATGGCTCTGTTACCATTTGTGAAACCAATACAGCTACAATTAATTTAAATACGCTTATCTTGGGACAAGATCCGGGGGGCACATGGGTTAGAACAACGGGTACAGGAGGTGTGTTCAATGCTGCTGCGGGTTCATTTACTCCAACAGCAGGAAGTACTTCGAGCACCTTTACGTATACCGTTAATGGAATACCTCCTTGTTCCAATGATTCTAGTGTTGCTTCTGTAATCATTAATTCGCAACCAGACGCTGGCCTTGATGGACAAATTCAAATTTGTGAGACAAGTGTGACTACCATCAATTTATTCTCTTTGATTTCTGGAGAAGAAACAGGCGGGACATGGGTTCGAACCACAGGTACAGGCGGTGTTTTTAATGCCACTGCTGGAACATTTACACCCGGAGCTGGAGTTACTACTAGTACATTCACTTACACTATAGTAGGGGCAGCCCCTTGTGTAGATGATAGTAGTGTGGCAACAGTAAATGTTGTTTCACAGCCCAATGCTGGGACTAGCGGATCGGTTTTCATTTGTAGCAATGATCCCTCAACTATAGATTTAAGCACGGTTATTTCAGGACAGCAAACTGGAGGAGTTTGGACGAGAACGACCGGTACTGGGGGTGTTTTCAATGCCGCTGCGGGGACTTTCACCCTTACCGTGGGAGCTACTTCAAGTTCGTTTACTTACACTATCTCTGGAGTTCTTCCTTGTGGGCCTTCTTCTAGTATCGCTTCAGTGAACATAGTACCACAATCCAATGCAGGAGTTGATGGTGCCACTACCGTTTGTGAAACTAGTACAGCTGCTATCGATTTATTCTCCTTAATTACAGGAGAACAGACGGGAGGAACTTGGACAAGAACTTCAGGGTCTGGCGGTGTTTTCAATGCTGCGGCTGGAACATTTACTCCAGCTATCGGTGCAACTTCAAGTGTGTTTACTTATACTCTAACAGGCACTACGCCTTGTGCAAATGACTCTAGTGAGGTTGTTGTTACTGTTCAACCCCAACCCCAAGCAGGTATCGATGGAGGGTTGACTATTTGCAACACTAGTACGACAGTTATCGATTTGTTTACCCTAATCACTGGGGGGCAAACGGGAGGTACTTGGACAAGAACGTCGGGTTCAGGTGGAACGTTTAATGCCACTTTAGGTACATTTACCCCTTCTTTAACTACCACTTCAAGTACCTTTACTTATACCGTAAGTGGTGTAGCGCCATGTATTGCGGATAGTAGCATTGCTACGCTTACCGTTAATGTGCAACCCTCTGCGGGGAATGATGGTTCCATTGCTGTTTGTGAAACTAGCACCACAGCTGTCAATCTAGCTTCTCTAATTACAGGGGAACAAACGGGAGGGATTTGGACACGTACTACTGGAACTGGGGGGACTTTTGATGCTTTGGCAGGTACCTATACTCCTGCTGTGGGTGCTACCACAAGTACATTTACTTACACAGTTAATGGTGTTGCTCCCTGTGGGCCCGATTCCAGTATTGCAACCGTTTCTATTTCAGTTGCTCCCAATGCCGGAAATGACGGCTCGTTAACGGTTTGTCAATCTACCACCCCCATCAATTTAGCTGATATTATCACGGGTGAGCAATTGGGTGGTTCATGGATTCGAACGGGAGGTACAGGAGGAACATTTAATGCTGCTGCAGGAACTTTTATTCCCGGTTTTAATGCAACTCCGAGTACGTTTACGTACACGGTTTTTGGTGTTGCTCCATGTGTGTCCAACAGTAGTATTGCCACCGTGAATCCTATCACCGCCCCCACCGCCAACACGCCCACCCCATACGAAGTGTGTGATGACAACAATGATGGTGTGGCGTGTACTTTTGTGTTGGGCACAGGCATGTGGACTTTTCCTATGAGGTATCCCGCAGTCTTGCCGCTTGCGAAGGTGCGCTGCTAGTCGTGGATGCGTCTCAAGGTGTTGAAGCTCAAACCTTGGCAAACGTTTATTTAGCTTTAGATCACAACCTGGAAATTATTCCAGTTTTGAATAAAATTGATTTGCCAGGGGCAGAACCAGACCGAGTTATCAAGGAAATTGAGGAAATTATCGGTTTAGATTGCAGTGGTGCGATTCTTGCTTCTGCAAAAGAAGGAATCGGCGTACCGGAGATTCTCGAAGCAATTGTTGAGCGCATACCACAGCCACGGAATACTGTGGACGATCGCCTAAGGGCATTGATTTTTGATAGCTACTATGATAGCTATCGAGGAGTGATTGTCTATTTTCGCGTCATGGATGGCAAGGTGAAAAAAGGCGATCGCATCTACCTCATGGCATCCGGCAAAGAATACGAAATTGATGAGGTAGGGGTGCTTTCTCCCACCCAAAAGCCAGTGGATGAACTCCATGCGGGAGAAGTGGGTTACTTATCAGCAGCAATCAAAGCTGTAGCGGATGCACGGGTGGGAGATACCATTACCCTGTCCGCCGCCAAAGCAGCCGAACCGTTACCCGGTTATACAGAAGCCAACCCGATGGTATTCTGTGGAATGTTCCCCATTGATGCTGACCAATTTGAAGATTTGCGCGAAGCTTTAGATAAGCTGAAACTGAATGACGCCGCATTGCATTTTGAACCAGAAACTTCCAGTGCGATGGGTTTTGGTTTCCGTTGTGGGTTATTGGGATTGCTGCACATGGAAATTGTGCAAGAACGCCTGGAGCGAGAGTACGATCTGGATTTGATTATTACCGCCCCGTCAGTAGTGTACAAGGTAACCACCGTTAAGGGCGAGGAAATTTACGTTGATAACCCCAGCCATTTACCCTCACCCAACGAACGGGAAAAAATTGAAGAACCCTACGTTCAGGTAGATATGATTACGCCGGAGACTTACGTCGGTACTTTGATGGAGTTGGCGCAAAACCGACGCGGAGTCTTTAAAGATATGAAGTATCTCACCCAAGGACGTACTACGCTAACATACGAACTTCCTTTGGCAGAAGTCGTCACTGACTTTTTTGACCAAATGAAGTCTCGGTCTCGGGGTTACGCCAGTATGGAATATCAATTGATTGGCTACCGGGAAAATCCCTTGGTCAAGTTAGATATCTTGATTAATGGTGACCCCGTTGATTCCTTGGCGATGATTGTCCACAGGGATAAAGCTTACGGTGTCGGGCGGTCGATGGCAGAAAAACTCAAAGAACTTATCCCCCGCCATCAATTTAAAGTGCCCATCCAAGCAGCCATTGGTAGCAAGGTGATTGCCAGCGAACATATTCCCGCATTGCGGAAAGACGTACTTGCCAAGTGTTACGGTGGTGACATCAGTCGTAAGAAGAAACTCTTGCAGAAGCAGGCAAAAGGTAAAAAGCGGATGAAATCTGTAGGTACTGTGGATGTACCACAAGAAGCGTTTATGGCAGTCTTGCGTTTAGACCAAGGTTGATCGCCTTCCTACCTTACATAGCAGAAAGATCGTAGGTTGGGTTGAGGAACGAAACCCAACACAATACTTGTTTGTACACAATAAAATCTTACCTCTCTCCAAACCTCTCTCCTACAAGGAGAGAGGCTTTGAATTTTAATTGGAGTTTGACCTAGAACAATAATTTTTCAGACTTTACCCGACAAAGCTTAACATTTGCTGGAGAATAAAACAGAAATAATTAACCTACGTCAAATGGCAAATCATGTACCACCAAGAATCGCTGCGGCCCGATTGGGAGTCAGCACCAAAACACTCGTGCATATGGCTCAAAGACGGGAAAATCAAAGGTATTTTTACCCCTAGCGGTCAAAGAAGATACGACGTGGACTCAGTTGTCACTATTGGATCTACTGACACAACAGGAACTCACCCGGATTTGGTAAATTTTTCAACCTGAAAACCTCACAAAATCGTAGGTTGGGTTGAGGAACGAAACCCAACACAATCCTGTAAATATATTGCAAGCCAAAAGATAAAGTGGCAAGTCATTGTGAGATGATAATTATTATTGTCAATTCAAATACCTATGCATATTACAACACAATTACTCATGGAGGTATGACTAAAGTCATGAAATTTATATGACTTTCTATCTATAGCTTAGATGAAATCAGGTTAGCTATTATACGAATAATATCAAAACTTTTCAAACATCATCCTTTTGGGTGAGCTTACAAGGTGATGCCTATGGAAAAGTTGTTCGTGTAAATTTGGAAAGACTTAATTAAGTACGTCGGTATAAATAAATTTGACTGGTTAGGAGCGTCCTTTGTCATTTGCGATCGGTCATCTGTAAAAAATCTAATATTTTTTATATTTCTTGACATAACTGCTTTTATTTTCACCAACCTACTTATAAGCTTTACTTGTGTGCATTTGCAGAACTACTCACTTTACATTCTCTAGAGTCTCCATGATGAAACTTTTATACCTTAGTGCTATATGCATTACTGCTGCTGCAATTGTGGCTCTTCGTCACAATCAGAGCTACACCAGTTCAATGTGTCCGAGTAATGATAACACATCTTGGAATAGGGTTTTTTCAGAAGAATCGGCGTATAATTTTTTAGTAGAAAGCGATCGCAGTTTCAATTAGGGTATTTCATTAATTTTGCAAAACTACTACCAAAAAGTACAAAACCTACTTTTATTACTATTTTTTAAAGTGGTCGTAATTAGACTCGGGCTAATACCCTCTGTTTCTTCTATTTCCTACCTTAATTCTCTAATCTATTATTGCTAAGTAGTTGCACTTTATAATTAGCAAAAATATTAATGCCCTGATTTTTCACTGGCTTCTCCACTTAATTATTAGCTCTCAATAATATGCAAATTGTAGATGAAATATAAAAATTTTAAATGAGTTGTAAGAAAATTTTCCTAGGAGATGGGAATATTGAGTTAGCTAGTACAACAAGGCGCTCAGTATGAAGGATAAAGGATGAAATTAAAAGGCTTACACTATAAGCTTTGGAGCAATTTGCGCGCTTGAAGCTCCCTTCTGCAGCGATCGCTTTCAGAATACGTAATTGATCTAAGGTGAAAGGAAGGTCAGACATAAGGCTAAACCCACAAACTGTGAAAGGAGCGGCAATCTTCTACAAACCAGCATAATAAGCTTTCACAACAGGACACGACCTATTGCATCTTATACCTAGTAGCTGTTTCGGGAAAGACAGTAGCACATCATCTTGACTAAAATCTCCTTTTCTAATTTCAAGAAATAAAAAGTGGATTTTGATACCTTAGCATCTTGGTTTCTAAATTCCTTGATTCTGCTAAAGGTGGAGCTACGATACAATTCGCACGTTTGAGTAACAAGATTTTCATTGCAATATTTTGCCCTCCAAGCCACTTTACACATAACCGAAACCCATACATTGTGTAAGAAAATATCCATTGCCATGAAATGGGGACAGGGTATAAGGAACAGTTGTGTAACCCGTTTCCTTTAACCTGTCCCCCCTGATTCCATCGTTGTATGCGATCGCTGGCTTTTACCAAGAGATACAAGCTCGTTACCTTTAGTACGGAGAAGATTGAAACAAAAGGTATTACCTTCTGCCACGCCACTTGCTTTAACTCTGGTAACAGGAGAAACGCAGTGGCTCCTCTGGCTTCTGGCTTTTGGCTTCTTAGCTTCTGCTTGGCGGTAAGAACTTGCTTCACATCAGACAGTAGATTTTTCATCAGATAATAGCGATCTTCTTTTATGGTGCTGATGAAGCATGGTTAACTGATATACATCTTGTCCCCACACTTCACTGGGGCAGAACACCCTGCCTGAGATTTTCTTACATAGTTTGTGGTATTCGTTGTACTAAATTTGGTTTTCTTTAAATTACTTCATTTGTGTATATGATGTTGCCCGCTTGGTTGACCCTTAGTCATTTTGTCATGCTGGGACTACAATTTTGTTTTGCGATTGTCCACAGTGGAGGGGCTGCCTTACGCCCTTGGGCAGAGAAAAACATTGGATGTAGACTTTACCGCATTCTTTTTGCACTCACCAGCCTACCGTTGGCTGTGATACTTATCGTTTACTTTTTTAACCACCGCTATGATGGCTTGCGACTTTGGAACGTCCAAAGCATAGAGGGTGTACAGCAATTTGTCTGGGTGCTATCAGCTATTTCGTTTTTGTTTTTGTATCCTGCTACATTCAATCTACTAGAAATTGCTGCCATCCAAAAGCCCCAAGTCCACCTTTACGAAACTGGAATTATCCGCATTACCCGCCATCCACAGATGGTAGGACAGATTATTTGGTGTATTGCCCATACTCTCTGGCTTGGTACTAGTTTTACTCTTGCCACTTCCTTAGGGTTAGTTTTACACCATTTGTTTGGGGTTTGGCATGGCGAGCGCCGTTTGAGTTATCGCTATGGTGAAGCTTTTGAAAAAGTTCAACAGCGCACATCTATCTTTCCCTTTGCTGCTGTTCTTGATGGTCGTCAATCTATCGTCTGGCAGGAATTTTTGCGTCCGGCGTATGTGGGTGTTGCCGTCTTTGTGCTGCTAATTTGGTGGTTACACCCATTGTTAATACAAGCATCAGCCAGAATCACGATCGCGATCTTAACACAATTCTAATTTTCAACAGCAGTTGAACCTACAAAATTCTTATTTAATCTTATTCAACTGCTACCAAATCAATGTAGGATGAAGTGAGCCCAAGGTAAAGTTCGCGCAAGTGTCTCCTACAGGAGAAGGAGGGTAAGCCCCGCCCAGGAAACTGGTGAGACCAGCCCTGAAGGCAGAGAGACCAGTCCTGTTCGCGCAAGCGTCCCATAGGAGAAAAGCGAACTCAAAGGGTGAAGTAGCTGTCAGTAGGGGGCGCTTAATTTTGAGGTTTTAGGTTTGGTAGTTGTTAAACAATTACCAAATTGGGAAAAGACTTGATAAATAGCCATTTTCTCTTTTATAATCAATAGATACTGGTTAAAATGGCGAAAAATAAGCCAAAAAATATCAACCAGTGGTTGAGAAACTTCTCAATAAGTGTCAGGAACTCTAAGTGTTGACATTTTCTCTGGATATACAATCCTAAAGGAAACGAGATGCTAAACTTTACCAACTCGAGTTTCTCAAATTTAAATTTGGGCTACGAGTCGTATGCTGGATATATTCCAGTGGGTTCAGTTAAAGGTTTGAGTCCCTGCCGAAAGATACTGGTCAATTTTTTATGACAGAACTTGGCGATCGATCTGTTAAGTAGATTCTACTGAGCAGGCTGTGGCGAATCAGTCAAAATTCCCTATCCAGTATTAGATATCAGAAATAGAAAACTATCCAGAGGGTTGTTCTGAAACATAGTACTGGCTGTTTTTTAGTGACACAATCAATAATAATGTTGAAATTGTTTCATAGTTGTGACACGATACTCTCCTCCTGCTGACAGCTTGATTGATAACAAAACTGTATACTTCTAGAGGCATCATGGTGTTGTCAGTTAGTGAGCGGATATTTACTCAAGAAGTTTTAGAATCTCCAATTCCTGTTTTAGTCAATTTTGAAGCACCTTGGTGTGGTTTGTGCCGCATTATTCAGCCGTTGTTGCTGCAGTTTAAAGCGCAATGCGGTGACAAAATTAAATTGGTTGGGGTTAATGCTGACGACAATTTCAAACTAGCTACCACCTACAAGCTCAAATCATTACCAACTTTACTGTTAATAGAAAATGGCATAGTGAGGCAACGTTTAGAAGGTTTTCGAGGTCGAGAAGATTTACGTCTTGCCTTGGAAGAAATCAAAGTTTTTTATACAGATCGCCCTAAAACATACCAAAAATCAAAAACTGCTGATTTAGGTTGCCGCTCAGCATGACATTTAACAGTCAATGGTCTAGCTTTCAGTAATTTTGTACTATATACTGTTGGCTAATGACCAATTATAAAACCAAGCTTAATTCCCCCACCCAATTACCTTCGGGTGGGGTATTTTATCTAAAAGGGTGTGTGTCACAATTATTAACAGTTCCGACAAATTAGTCAAGAATTTTAAAAGTAGGCGTCAGTGATGGAAGCAATCTATCAGTATGCCTGGCTGATTCCAGTATTACCTCTTCCCGCTGCAATTCTTGACCTGTCAGGGCGCGATCGCCTTCTTGAGCGATACCCAAATCGACAGCAATGGCGCGTGCAGTCAATTGGTGGTCACCAGTAATCATCACCGGTCGGATTCCTGCTTCCCGACATTCTTGAACGGCTGTCCTAACTTCTGGACGTGGTGCATCCAGCATACCTACCAATCCCAACCACACCAATCCTTGCTCGGATTCTTCGTCGGAACCTTCTGGAGGGATTTCAAGAAGCGGTTTGTAAGAAAATCCCAGGACTCGCAAACCTTTACTTGCCATTCTGTCGTTTTCTGCCAAAATCTGACGCCTTTGTTCTTCGTTTAAGGCTATTGCCCCAGTGCCGACATAAACTTGACTGCAACGGGTCAGAATTAACTCTGGTGAGCCTTTGGTGAACATCAAGTAACTTTCAGATTGCAGTAACTTGCTGATAACAGGATCGACTTCTGCGAGTGGTGACATTCCTGTCTCTACTCGCTCCACCTTACAAATCACGCTCATCCGTTTGCGTTCTGAGGAGAAGGGGAACTCAGCGACACGTGGGAGTTTGCTGTTCCATTGGTCTTTTTCAATTCCTCCTTTCCCTGCTAATGTGACTAAAGCACCCTCTGTTGGATCGCCCAAAATCGTCCATTGCCCTTTGTCCTGTTGCAAATAGGAGTCATTGCACAAGGTACAGGCAACTAATAACACTTGGAGTTCTGGTTGCTCTTGTGGGTCGGTTTTTTGACCTTCTAGTTGAAACTCTCCTGTTGGTTCGTAACCAGAACCTGTAACGCTATAGGATTGGTTATTTGTAGTTTTTTGAGATAGGGATGCGTTGCTCCCATCAGGAGATTCTAAATCCCCACTAGGGGTTAAAGTAGGGTTGGAAACGTTCGTGTAAACTGATTGCACCACCATCTTGTTCTGGGTGAGGGTGCCAGTTTTATCAGAACAGATAGTTGTGACAGAACCTAGAGTTTCTACTGCTGGTAGTTTGCGAATCAAGGCATTGCGGCGTACCATCCGCTGAGTTCCCAGTGCCAAGGTTACAGTGATAACTGCGGGTAAACCTTCTGGCACCACAGCTACTGCCATACTCAAGGAAACTTCTAACAATTCTGTTAACTTACCGCCACGCAGAAGACCGCCCAAGACGACGAGCGCTACTAGAACCAAGGAACCCGTGACTAGGACGTTGCCTAATTGGGTCATCCGCTGTTGTAGGGGGGTTGGTTCGCTTTCCACTGCCTGCAACATGGAGGCAATTTTGCCCAGTTCCGTTCGCATTCCGGTATTTGTTACCAGAATCTTAGCTCTTCCTTGGACAACTTCAGTACCTTGAAAGATTAAGTTGATGCGATCGCCTAAAGATGTTTCTTCTGGCAAAACAATTGCTGACCTTTTGTTGACTGCTTCAGCTTCCCCTGTCAGTGCTGATTCCCGAACTTGTAGGTTCGACTCTTCTATCAGGCGTCCGTCTGCGGCTACCTGCACCCCAGCTTCCACCAGCATCAAATCTCCTGGCACCAAATCCTTGCCCGCCACTTCTAATGGTCTACCTTCACGAATAACTCGAACATTAGGAGAGGAAAGTTTTTTCAGGGCTGCCAAAGCTTTTTCCGCACGACTTTCTTGGACATAACCGAGTATGCCGTTGAGAACGACAATCGCTAAGATAGCAATTGTGTCTTTAAATGGTAACTCTCCAGGTTTCAGCGTGCCTTGTCGCCAAGCTAATAAGTCCAAACCTCCAGAAATGATAGCTACGGCGATCAGCATCAGCAACATAATGTTCTTGAACTGATCTAGCAAAATCTCCCAAGAACTCCGTCCTGCCGTTTCTTCAAGTTCATTGGGTCCATATTGTTGCAACCGCTGTTGTACTTCTTGGGGCGTTAAGCCAGTGTCTGCATTTGTTGAGAGCAGTTCCAGTGATTTATTAACTTCTAAACTATGCCAAGCGGCGGTTTTATCAGGTAGAGAATGAGCAGACATCGTCTTGGTCACAGGGATTGGTTACAAATTCCGATCATAAATGAGTAAGGGCGAGAAAACCATCACCTAAAGTTACATTGCGCTTGTAGTCAAGCTCTCCTGTACTCATGGGCAGTTTCCAAATTTTCTTGCGAAAATACGCTTGTGCTTATGACTTAGGAAGAATTACACAACACAAAAATATTGATAATTATGAGTATTAAGTAGGTGGTACAACTAAACATAACCGATTGGGAATGTCCTCAGTCATTTGTCAAGAGTCATTTATTAGGTAAAAATGATGAACGACAATGGACTTACGACGCTTGAGATAATTATGTTTCATTTCACCCACTTCTTACAATTTGATTCCTTTCATGCTAAACCATTGGATAAGTTAGTTTAATATGACTTTTGCACTCCCCAGTTCTCCTACTAACCAAATGATTGGGAAAAGGACAATTCGACCCCATAGTGCTGCTGCTCTTTGTGGCATTGCCTTTCTTCAGGATACACTCATTGCTATTGATACTGCTAAAGGTCTATTGCTCTCAATTGACCCTTCCTCTGATAACACGCGAATTCTCAATCCCCACCAAGTCCGTGAATTTACTTACGTGACTGGTTTGGCTATATGGGATGATGCCCTCTGGGTTACTAGGGATAATAGTGTCTATTTGTGCCAAGTGACATCTTTGGGTTTGCAGCACTTTGCCACCTTGCCGTATACCGCAGATGGTATTGCTGTTTGGGAATCAACTGTCTATATCAGTTGCCAAAAGCTAGGGGAAATACTGGTTTTTGACCGCAATACAAGGAAACAAATCACTAGGTTTTATGCCCCTGGGGTCGGAGTAGAAAATTTAGCAGTGGATGAAGAAACTCTTTGGGTTTGCGATCGCACCGAACAAACCGTCTACTGCCTTGACAGAGCAACTGGGGAAGTTCAATTCAGCGTGCTGACACCATTTGAAGCACCCTCAGGGATAGCAATACACAAAGATAGCCAGACGGGTGAGAAAACTCTCTACGTCGCCTATGCTTCTGAGGAACCCTATGTTCGAGATAACCCGAATGCCGACCCCGGTCATGAGTTATCATACCGCGATCGCACGGTTAAATATGCCCTATGAACCAGATGCAACGGCTTTAAAGGAAATTGTAAAGGCACATTTAGAAAATGATGTAGTCACGAAAGATGAAGAAAAAATCAATCAATTAATTGAAAAATTTAGAACATTGCGAAAAGGTGGAGATGTAGCCACAGATCAACTGCTGAATGCGATTTATATCGTCACACGTGAGTTTAAACCGACACAAGCAGAAGAACAAGACCTGATTGAAGTGTTGCTGAAATACTTAACCAGTGCGGAGGACAGATGATTGACCAGTTAATTACTGCATTGAGCAAAGAAGTGGAATTGTCAGCCGAAGAAATTGCTGATACCATTTGGCTAGCGCTTCAAATGCAGGAATCTCAATCTGAGCCAATCTCCTCTGGCTTACCCCTGGAAAAGGAAGATGAGAGGGAGATTGGGAAGCAGGAAAGTCATTCAGATCGGGAAACATTGCCAAAACCCGAACCAAAGACTTTAGACTCAGAAGAAACAGCAGTAACTCAGCCACCAAAGGAACAAAAAGCGGGCATTTACCCCCGCAGTCAACAACAGACCTCAAAATCCTTAGATTTATCCTTGAAAGTTCCCGATGCTCCTTCTTTACGCGAACCTTTAACCTTAGCACGGGCGTTAAAACCCTTAATGCGTCGTATTTCCTCTGATAGAGAATTGGTTTTAGATGAAGCTGCTACCATCCAACGAATTGCAGATGAAGGGCTTTGGATACTTGTACTAAGACCTACGGTAGAACCTTGGTTAGATTTAGAACTAGTGGTTGATGAGGCAATCTCCATGCAAATTTGGCGGCGTACCATTAGGGAATTGGAACGGTTGCTGAAAAACTATGGGATTTTTCGAGATGTGCGGGTATGGGGACTGATTGCGGATGAAAAGGAACAAGTGCAGATTCGGCGGGGTATCGGTGCAACTGCTAAAAATCAACCTCTCCGTAGCCCTAAGGAATTAATTGACCCTGCCGGTCGGCGTTTGGTGTTAATAGTGAGTGATTGTGTATCACCTATGTGGCGTAATGGAGGAATTACACCTGTATTAGAACTCTGGGCAAAACAAGGGTCAATGGCAATTATCCAGATGCTTCCTAAGTGGCTGTGGAAAAGAACTGCTTTAGGTAGAGCTTCAGAAGTAAGATTGCAGGGGTTGACTCCTGGGGTACCTAACCAGAAATTAATCGCTAAAGAAGTGTCATTGTGGGATGAACTGGATGAGGAAACCGGGGTTAAAGTTCCTGTGTTTACCTTAGAACCGGATAAGGTTGGTACTTGGGCGCAAATGGTGTCGGGTAAAGGCAGTATTTGGACATTAGGCTATGTGTTTAAGTTAGATGCTCCTTTTAAAAAGGAAACTGGGTTATTTAATCTTGTTCACGGTGAATTGAGTGCAGAACAGCGTGTACAAGCGTTTCGGGTAACAGCTTCACCAATGGCACGAAAATTGGCGGGATTATTAGCTTCTGCCCCTGTCATTACCTTACCCATTGTGCGATTGATTCGGGAAGAACTGTTAAAAGATTCTCAACAAGTTCATGTGGCTGAGGTTTTTTTAGGGGGATTATTAAAACCATTATCTGAGATTAATGCAGATACTAATCCTGATTATGTTCAGTATGAGTTTATGGAAGGAGTACGGGAGTTATTAGTTGATTCTGTTCCTTCAAACTACGTTTTGAATGTGATGGATGAGGTATCGAAGTATGTGGCGAAAAAAGTAGGGTTATCTTTGGAAGATTTTGCTGCTGTATTGAGGAATCCACAACAAGTTAGGAATAGTAAAATTGTTGAAGAAATTGGATACTTTGCGACAGTGACATCTCAGATTTTGAGGCGTTTGGGTGGGGAATATGCAAGCTTAGCCGATAATATTCAAGCAATTAGAGGAGATGTTTTAGAACTGCAAAAAGAAGATACAGACTACCTTTATGAAGCTAAATTACTGATTATCGGTGAAGGGGGATCTGGTAAAACCTCTTTAGCCAAGAAAATTGAAGACGAAAACTATAAACTCCAGTCAAATGAAAAATCAACCCAAGGTATTGACGTGATTCAGTGGCGGTTCACATATAATAAAAAAGATTTCCGCGTTAATATTTGGGACTTTGGCGGGCAGGAAATCTACCACCAAACTCATCAGTTTTTCCTCACCAAGCGTTCTCTCTATGTCTTAGTTGCTGATACTCGTAAGGAAAACACAGACTTTTACTGGTGGCTGAAGGTTGTCGAACTCTTGAGCGACAATAGCCCAGTTCTGCTAGTTAAAAATGAAAAAGGAGACGGTCAGTGCGAAGTCAATGAGCGTCAATTGCGAGGAGAATTCACCAATCTAAAAGAAGTTTTAGCAACTAACCTAGCCACAAATCGCGGTTTATCAGAGATAAAAGATGCCATTGTGCAATACATCAGCAGGCTGCCCTACGTTGGAGACCCTTTACCAAAACTCTGGGTGAGAGTTAGAGCTGCTTTAGAAAACTATTCCCGTAACTACATTAGCTTCTCTGAATACGAGAACCTTTGCCGAATTAATCATTTAACTGACCGTAAAGATATGTTGCTGCTGAGTAGTTATCTGCACGACCTCGGCGTTTTCCTGCACTTCCAAGACAATCCTACACTTAAAAACTACGTCATCCTCAAACCAGAATGGGGTACAACAGCTGTTTATAAAGTTTTAGATAACGAAACCGTCACGAAAAATTTGGGGTATTTTACTCAGGATGATCTGAAAGATATCTGGAGCGATAACAAATATGCCGATATGCGAGATGAATTACTGCAACTTATGATGCGCTTCAAGCTTTGCTACCCAATTCCCAATCATCCCGGTAAATATATTTCACCTCAATTACTTGATATCAAGCAACCTGACTATAGGGATAATTGGGACGAGACAAACAACTTAATTTTACACTATAAATACGATTTTATGCCCAAGGGTATTCTTATGCGCTTCATTGTTGAAACACATCCTTGGATTGAAGAACAAAAACTTGTTTGGAGAAGTGGTGTTGTTCTTAATAAAGACCAAACCCGTGCCGAAGTCATCGAACACTACAATCAAAAAGAAATAAAAATTCGTGTTACTTTTTGGAACTGTCCGTGCGTACCAATGCGGGAACGGAAGGAATGTCACTGTATGTTGTTCCTCACACCAGATAATGAATTTGCTGGGAATCTTCAAGAAATCTCCTTGGAAACCATCAAAGAAGTACGAGACACAATGGCATGAGCGAAAGAATGCCCGAAGAGTTTTGGCAAGGTGTAGAGCAGTTTAATACGGGGCAGTATTATGACTGTCACGACACTTTGGAGGCTTTGTGGATTGAAGCAACAGAGCCAGAAAAAACTTTTTATCAAGGCATTCTGCAAATAGCCGTAGCACTTTATCACTTGGGTAACAAGAACTTGCGGGGAGCAGCGATTTTGCTGGGAGAAGGCAGCAATCGCCTGCGACGTTACCCGTCAGATTACGGTGGCATTGATGTAGACGAATTATTGGATGAGAGTGCGGCATTGCTCAAGGCATTACAACAAACAGAGCCAGAAAAAATTGCCGCCTTTAAATTGGGTCAAGATGAAACTTTGGCTTTACCCAAAATTATAAGAGTTAACTCTGAGAAAGATTGAAAAATTCAACGAAGGTTCTTTTTAAGACCAAGCGGTAGCCGTAAAAGTGCTGAGTGAAACCTTAAGAGAGCAGAAAGCGTCTAACAAATTAGCTAGTAGCGCTCCTCGGATATTCCAAATTGTGTATCCTAATCTCTGGGAAAAGTACTTGCGAGAATTAAAATAACAGGCGAGCCGTTATCTCAAATTCTATGAAACCCCACTATCGATTGCCTCAATTTCAAACCTGTCGTTTTGGATTAGCCTTGCTGCTTAGTGCAGCATCAATGGGCGCTCCTGCGTTTCCCGGTCAACTGCAAACAGCTATCGCACAAGCACCTCAGACCTCAGGACAGCAAAATCGTCCTCTCTACATCCGTGGCAAAGTACAGGAATATAACTCTAAAACACAAGTGGCAACCGTTCGCGGCGATGTAGAACTTGTCTATCCTGCACGAGGTATTCAAGCAACCGCTGCTCAAGCACAATACTTTACCCGCGAACGGCAGATCGTTCTCAGTGGCAATGTCTATGTCTTGGAACAGGGTCGTAATAGTATCAAAGCCGAAACGGTAACGTATTTGATTGATGAAGGGCGATTTGTTGCCACACCCAAGCAAGGTCGTCAGGTAGAATCCATTTATATCGTCAACGATACCAATGTTACCAATCAAGGGGCTTCCTCTGCTCCTGCAACACCACCTTTGAAGAAACCTAACTAGTAGCCATAACTAAGAAAGGACGCGAGAGTGAAAATTGTCTTAGAGAATGTTCATAAATCTTATGGCAAGCGAGCGATTGTAAATCGCGTCAACATCTCTGTTGCCCAAGGAGAAATCGTTGGTTTACTAGGTCCCAATGGGGCTGGTAAGACGACGACTTTTTACATAGCCACAGGATTAGAAAAGCCAGACCGGGGAAAGGTTTGGTTAGATAAGATGGATGTGACTCCACTGCCAATGCATAAAAGGGCGCGGTTGGGGATCGGGTATTTGGCGCAAGAAGCAAGTATTTTTCGCCAGCTGACAGTACGGGAAAATATTCTGCTGGTATTAGAACAAACTAACGTACCTCGTTGGGAGTGGGAACGGATTCTAGACCATTTACTTCGCGAGTTTCGTTTGGAAAAAGTCGCTAACAGCAAAGGAATTCAACTTTCTGGGGGTGAACGACGCCGAACGGAGTTAGCAAGGGCTTTGGCAGCAGGGAGAGAAGGACCAAAATTTTTACTCCTAGATGAACCGTTTGCTGGAGTTGACCCCATAGCAGTTGCAGAAATTCAGCAAATTGTTGCCCAACTGCGCGATCGCGATATAGGTATCTTAATTACAGACCATAATGTTCGCGAGACCCTTGCCATCACAGATCGCGGTTACATCATGCGTGAAGGGCAAATTCTTGCTTCCGGCACTTCTGATGAA
The DNA here is from genome assembly GCF_054684315.1 of Scytonema sp. NUACC21. Taxonomy (NCBI): domain Bacteria; kingdom Bacillati; phylum Cyanobacteriota; class Cyanophyceae; order Nostocales; family Scytonemataceae; genus Scytonema; species Scytonema sp. NUACC21. Next base: position 26,304 of record NZ_BAAFZH010000033.1, read on the forward strand.
CTTTGTAAAAATCCCTTAGTGCGTCAATACTACCTAGGAGAGAAATTTCAGGTATAATTTAAAATTTTAAAATTTTAGTTAAAAACTTATTTTAATTTATTATTTGAATTCCACGTCATTTTTTCGGAAGTTGTCTACCATTGATTTTGATAAGTAGGTCGGCACAACTAAAGTGAACTAGTTTTGGTCGTCATTAATTAATAATCAAATAACTAATGGCTAAAGTACAGTCTTTCTATACCTTCAATTCGCTGTTGCCCGTTTCCCTAATGGATCGCTACCTTGCCAGCGAATTGATCCCACCATTTTTATTTGGTGTAGGAGCATTTTCATCAATTGGTGTCTCCATTGATATTGTCTTTGAACTCATAAGAAAAATTGTTGAATCTGGGCTACCAATAGGCATTGCCGTTCAGGTTTTCTTCTTAAAAATGTCAGGGTTTATTGTCTATGCCTTTCCCATGTCCACGCTTTTGGCTACCTTGATGACTTACAGTCGTCTTTCAAGTGAAAGCGAACTGATAGCATTGCGCGGTTGTGGGGTGAGTGTTTATCGCATGGTACTTACTGCGGTGATGTTGAGTCTTGTCGTTACAGGATTGACATTTTTGTTTAACGAGCAGATTGTACCTGCGGCAAATTACCAAGCATCTCAAATCTTAGACACAGCATTAAAGTCAGACCAGCCAGTAGTTGTGAATCGGCAAAATCTCTTCTACCCAGAATACCAAAAGGTGAAGCTGGAGGATGGTAGCAAGAAAAAAATCTTATCACGCTTGTTTTATGCCGACGAATTTGATGGAAAACAAATGAAAGGTTTAACGATTCTAGACCGTTCGCAAGAAGGTGTGAATCAAATTGTTGTGTCAGAATCAGGGGAATGGAATCCAACCCAAAATGTTTGGGATTTTTACAACGGTACTATTTATCTAGTCGCCTCAGATAGTTCGTATCGTAATATTTTGCGATTTGAGCGCCAACAACTAAAGTTACCTCGTACCGCATTAGATTTGGCACAGAAAAGCCGGGATTATGGTGAAATGAACATAGCCCAAGCGTTGGAACAGTTAGAAATTGAACGTCTGGGCGGAGACGATCAAAAAATTCGCAAACTTCAAGTTCGGATTCAACAAAAAATCTCCTTACCCTTTGTCTCTCCCTCCTTCAATATTTGCTGATACCAAGGAGATTCTCTTAAAACCGCCATATCCCACCTCATAATTTGCTGAACTAGTGCAGTGTCTATTACGAAGCTAGCAAAAAATGCTAGAACAGTTTCCAACTGATTTAATTGCTCGTCTTGACGCAGAAGTTGCAACGCTTGTTGTATCGCGGATTCTTCCCCTCCACCCTTGAGAATTGGAACAAAAGGAAGCAAAGAGGGCAAAGGTTGCTGGAAAACTAACTCAACATCAACTTCCCACAAGTTAATCACGCGGTACTCTTGACGGGCTTGCAATCCGGCAAAGTTGGACTCATAGCGAGTGGGAATTTCGATCTCGCCGTCTGTATCTTTGAGAATGTTAATCAGGACTGGATATGTAGGTATGTCGTACTTTTCTTCCGCAAGTGCAGTATGAGCCCGCATCCGCTTGGGCATATTTGCTTTGTAGCGCAGTTGTAACTCGTTAAGAACTAGAAATTCGCCATACTCAGGGCTTTGGGCGCGGATTAACACATCACTTTCGCGGCTAATCCATTGGAATTCGGAGTTGAGAACTTCTCCTGCTACGATATTGGGAATTTGCGTTACCCATTTTATCCAGTTATCAGGTGCAAGGCTGATTAACTTTTTGGTGCTGATGTCAGCAGATTGAGCCATATAAAGAACGAATTTGTTGTTTTAGTTATTAAATTCGATATTTTATCAGTAAAATTGCTGAGATAATCCCGAAGGATAATTGCTTTTATTCTTTAATAACAAATAATTTATTACAATCATTTCAATTGGGATTTGTACAGAAATTGTTACGATATATTGTTAGTTTGCGCTTAGCTCTATCTAAAATTTTATAAAGCTTGGCATAGTACGGGGAGTTGGTAGGAGATTTAGCTGGATGACTCGATTTGAAAAAAGATAGGCAAAAACCGAAGTTAACCCATGCGCTTGTATTAAAAAATCTTATAAACCTAGCTGTATATTAACTTCAGGTTTTAAAAAGGTTACAACTGCCTAAAGGACACACTTACACGAAGGGGGTAAAGTATTTTTTCAGCTAGAGCTATGCAGCAATTGAAAAGCGGTGGGCAATGCCCACCCTACTACTGGGCAGAAGGGAGTAAATCATTCTTGAAAAATCTTTGAGTTAAAAGGGAACAGGCAACAGGAATCATGAATTTCTTATTGGAATTTGATGTCTGTTTTTATCGCTCCCAAATGATATTTGAATTGTGTCCAAAATCGGCATACTTGTTATGCCTGTAGTGAAATACAAAATCATCAAAAAATTTGCACGTGGTGGGAATGAACAAAAGGGTTTGCCTCACTTAACTGGATGAAGAAGCAGATACAGCATTGCGCTTCCGGTAATAACGCCAAAGACGATCCCGCCAACGAAACCTCCCATAATCCAATCCAAAATTCGACTTACCATTACCCCTGAGAAAATACCAACAGCCGTACCAAATGTATTAAACAAAATCCACAAGTTTGCTTTATTGCTCAGTTCTCTTAATACAAACCATTGAGGCAGTGCCACTAATCCAAATAAAATTCCTCCAAAAAGTAGCGTTGATATCTGAACTGGAATTTGATTCTGGTACAGAGATGGGAATCTATCTATATATTGGAGCCTTGCGATCGCTCCTTCTATCAAAGATTCACCCGCAGCCCAACCAAGTACCCAACCAATAGCTGTTACTATTAGCCACCAAAAAATTTTGGTAATTCGTTGTCTGAGTCCCCACCATTGGGCTATACCCGTTACAATTCCTCCGACGACAATACCAAAAAAGGCACTTCCAAGACCATGAATACTAGTCATAAAACCTATAGCGCTACCTATAGAAGTAAATAATATCCATTGCAGCCAAAATGTTTTTTCTGTAACTCAAATGACAGTAAAAAACTCCTGTAGATGGCGATTCAAACCGGGTCGGGAAGGACGAATTGAGTTATTTCTGTTCCGATCTATATTGAATTTACTCTCTGTCCTATTTTTTACTTCTTTTCTATAAAGAACTGGTACTAAGTTTTCTGGAATACTTTCTAGTTGTATTTCCACGCAAGCAAACTGGTAAGCCTCCTCAAATGAACGCCCTGCTCCTAGAGCTCTATAGAAACCCACAGCAAATGTTATTGCAGTTTTGTCTCCAATAGCTTGACTCATGCCAATAACGTAGGGAATGTGCTCGGCAATAGCGCTTGCCTGAGCTTGTGAATAGCAAGCATTCAAAACTACACAATGCACCTGCTTACTTACTAACTTAAACAGATTAGCTAGTGCAACAGGCTGAACAGGTTGAGTTTGTCCTAAAGCATTTTCAAAACACAGTTCTCCCGTACTCATACCGTGTCCGGAGAAGTGAACAATGTGAGGTTCAGTATCAAAAATCGCTTGAGTGACGTCTCCGGTACGTACAGATTCCCGAGATTCTAAGAAGAAACTGTCTCGTTGCTTGGAAAGTTGAAGCTTTTCACGAATATCTCGTAACTCTTGCCCTAACCGTAATCGAGCAGAGTCACTAGGATCGGCTGCCAGGAATAGGATCTTGACCTTATCCATTAGAGGATTTATACAAAAATTTAATGTCTCTACAATAGATGCTCCACAGTAGACCCTGGAACTACTTCCCCACTAATAACTTAGCAGAGTAATTATACTAGTATACGGAAAAATTCCGTTTTTGGTTTCCGTACATAAATCCTTGAATGCACTTGTCGTTCCTTCACCAGAAGGTGATAATTGACGCTGTTGGAAGTGGTGCATAAAGGAAGATATTCATGGAGTACGACTTTAAAGGGCTTGCCGAACTTTACAAAAACGCGCTTCTCAACGACGTACTCCCATTTTGGGAAAAACATTCGATTGACTGGGAGCAAGGTGGCTACTTCACCTGTCTCGATCGCGAGGGAAAGGTTTATGACACCGATAAGTTTATCTGGCTGCAAAACCGCCAGGTATGGACTTTTTCCAAACTTTACAACCAGTTGGAAAAACGCGAGAACTGGCTGGCAATTGCCAGCAATGGTGCTCATTTTCTAGCTCAACACGGTAGGGAGACTGATGGTAACTGGTACTTTGCCCTGACTCGTGAAGGACAGCCCTTAGTTCAGCCC
>NZ_BAAFZH010000034.1:0-31903 GCF_054684315.1 Scytonema sp. NUACC21
AATCCGCCGTTTGTTTGGAGCGATTCCACATCTGCACGGTGCGTCCGACAAACTGATAACCACCCGGTCCTTCCATGCCATAAACGCAGAGATAGGCACCGCCGATACCGACTGCATTCTCAGGTGTCCAGGTGCGGGCTGGATTGTATTTTGTGGTGACGAGGCGGTGACGCGGATCGAGGGGAACTGCTACTGGCGCACCAAGATAAACATCCCCCAATCCCATAACCAAGTAACTGGCATTAAAGACAATTTCCTTGACTTCTGCAATGCTACCCAATCCATTAATCCGACGAATAAATTCAATATTGCTAGGACACCAAGGTGCATCTTTTCGCACCGACTGCATGTATTTTTGAATGGCTAATTGAGTCGATTCATCATCCCAGGACAGTGGTAGATAGACGATGCGGGTGGGGACTTCTAAATTGGAAATATCTGGTAAATGAGATTCGATGTTTTGTAATGCGGCAACTAAATCTGATTGCGAAATGATGCGGCTATCGTAGTGAACTTGTAGCGATCGCATTCCCGGTGTTAATTCCAAAATCCCAGGAATTGGATTGGTTTCCAGGTGAGTCATTAACTCATGAACCCGGAAACGTAACTTCAAATCCAGCACCAAATCTCCGTATTCAATCAGCAAGTACTTATCACTCGCTTGACGGTAGGTAACAGCAATTTGGTCATCAGTTGCGGGAATTTCTGCCAGAATCGCACGATGTTCACTGCCATCAGTTATAAGAGCAACCGATTCCCCCACTTGCAGTGTTTGGATTTGCCGATTCAACTGCAATTCTTGATGTAATGCCCGGTCAAAGCTGAGGCGACGAAATTGAACCGTATTACCTGGTTTGAGTTGCCCAATTTTCCACAGTTCGGCTTCGGTGATGGTAGCAGGGCACACAAAACCTCCCAAACTCGGCCCATCTAAACCCAAGATAATCGGCATATCTCCAGTGAAATCGATTGTACCAACAGCATAGGCGTTGTCGTGAATATTGGAGGGATGCAGCCCTGCTTCACCACCATCTTGCCGCGCCCAAGTTGGTTTTGGCCCAATCAAGCGAATCCCTGTTCGTGCCGAGTTGTAATGCACTTCCCAATGAGTGCTGAAAAAAGTTTCAATGTCGTCTTCCGTGAAGAAATCCGGCGCACCGTGTGGTCCATACAAAACTCCTATTTCCCAATGATTTGAGTAGCTGGGAATTAATTCCGGAGAAATTAACTCTGGCTTTTGAGGAGTTGATAATGAATACAATTTCAGGACATCGCCCACTTGTAAAGCTCTGCCCCCATGTCCGCCAAACCCACCTAGAGTAAATGTTGCTTTACTGCCCAAATAATCGGGCACATCAAACCCGCCTTGCACGCTGATATAGGTACGAAAACCATTGCCCTGAATACTACCCAGCCGTAGGGTACTCCCTGCTTTGACCGGAACTGCCGACCAGTAGGGAATGGGTTGTTTATCCAGGGTGGCTTTCATCTGGGCTCCCGTCAAACAAATAACTGTATCGCAATTAAAGCGCAGAGTGGGACCAGACAGGGTACACTCCAACCCGGCTGCCGATTCTGGATTGCCTAAAATCCGGTTGCCCAATCGAAATGCTAAAGAATCCATCGGACCAGAGGGCGGCACACCAACATTCCAGTAACCCACCCGTCCGGGATAATCTTGAATGGTGGTCATGGTGCCTGCAACTAGCACATCGATTGTATTGGCGCGGTAGGTAAAGCTGTTGGTAAATTTCGTGGTGATATTGCCCTCAGTAAAGGTTGAATGGGCAATAATTTGGCGGAGGTATTCTAGATTAGTTTCAATACCATCAATGCGAGATTGGGCAAGGGCAGTTTGGAGATTGGCGATTGCTTGTTCTCTTGATTCTCCATCCACGATCGCCTTCGCCAATAATGGATCGTAAAATGGCGACACTTTTGTACCAGTGGTAATCCAGCTATCGCAGCGAATGCCATCTGGAAACTGCACTTGAGTTAACTCACCGGAACTCGGTTGGAAATTTTTATTTGGGTCTTCGGCATAAACCCGCACTTGAATGGAATGTCCTCGGGGTTGGTATTGGTAGGATGCCAAGTCTAGGGACTCTCCTGCTGCTTGGCGCACCATCCACTCCACTAAATCCACTCCTGTAATGGCTTCTGTCACGCCATGTTCAACTTGTAAGCGGGTATTCACCTCCAAGAAGTAGAACTGTTGGGTATCCACATCATAGATAAACTCAACGGTACCTGCCGATTGATAGCTAATTTCCCGCCCGAGTTGAACGGCAGACTCATACAACCGCTGTCGTAGCGCATCGCTAATATTAGGTGCTGGGGCTTCTTCAATGACTTTTTGATTGCGCCTCTGGGTCGAACAATCCCGTTCCCCAAGGGCAACGACGTTCCCTTGACCATCCCCAAAGATTTGCACTTCAATGTGTCGCGCTCGTTCGATGTATTTTTCTAAAAAGACTCCGCTTTGGTTAAAATTATTGCGACTTAAGCGCTGGACATTTTCAAACAGACTTGGCAAAGTGTCTTCACTCCGGCACAACTGCATCCCAATGCCCCCACCCCCTGCCGTGCTTTTGATCATCACGGGATAGCCAATTTCTGCCGCTGCCTGTTTAACTTGCTGCAAATTCTCTAATAACAAACTACCAGGAACAAGGGGCACTCCGGCAGCTTGGGCGATCGCTCGTGCTTCATGTTTCAGTCCAAATCGCCGCAGTTGGTCGGGTGTGGGACCAATAAACACAATTCCCGCTTCAGCACAAGCTTCGGCAAACTGCACGTTCTCGCTCAAAAAGCCATAGCCGGGATGAATTGCTTCGGCACCCGTCGCTTGTGCTGCCGCCAAAATCGCATCAGTGCGAAGATAACTCTGGCTGGCAGCAGCACCTCCAACACAGACGGCTTCCCCAGCTACAGCAACATGGGCTGCATGGGCATCGGCTTCAGAGTAGACTGCAACCGAGGCAATCCCGAGGCGATTGAGGGTGCGAATAATACGGCAGGCGATTTCACCTCGATTGGCAATCAAGACTTTTTTAAACATGAGCGCTAGGGAATTTCTAAATAAAAAAATAACTTCATAATTGTAGAGACGCGCCATGGCGCGTCTCTACATGAGTTAAAGTAATGAGTCCACCATCTACCAGGGTTGACACCACCGGGAGCATCAAGGTTTTGGAGATCGGCACCAAGATAAGTCAACGAGTAGGCTCCGAAACCGGAAGTCTGTTCATCAGTATCGACTACATATTGGTTCATGAAGACTGCACCGTTAGAGTTCGGTGTGAACCGATTTGGGACTAAGGCTTTAACAGCAGCAGGATCTTCAGGAACCCAGCCGAAGTATAACATCCGACTATTAATCACCATCTGCGGAGCTGCAAGGTTGTTGGGTTCTTGAGCTTGTGCCGTATTATTAGTATTAGAACCAGTCATTAAATTGCCAAGTAGTGCTGTGCTTCCTAATGAAGCAGCACCAGTCATTAAGCCAGCTGACTTGAGAATCTGGCGACGAGAGAAATGATCGGACACTTTTAGCTCCTACAATTAGATAGGCGTTTTGAGGTATAAAACAATCTTTTTCAAATTGCTATATGTTACATTTATCACCTTTATAATTCCTTGTCCAATTCCTTAAATTTGTTGTTACAATACTATTTTTAGCGGTTATACTGCATTAGCATAGTAGTTTTATACACAGCGCTCAAGAAGTTTTCACTAGCTCAAACTGTTGTCCGCATGTGTCCCACATCTCCGTATTAAAAATGTTAGCCAGGGTAATTGAAATATCGCCCTTTGCATAAAGCCCGGTGTAGCCCGGAGCGCCAACTGCAACACCCCATCGCAGGTGCTACCAAGAATCTTCTTTCAGTATCACCGGATACTGCCTGTACATAAGCCTTCTGTTGTCAAGCAACCGCTTAATAACGAAGAAGCACTGCTAATTGCTGCTGGTGCGGTAGGGAGAGTGTTAGGTATTACAATTTATCCCCCTAGCAACTGCGAAGACTTGCGCCGAGTTCGCAACCCCTTAGAAGCGATCGCCGTAATTGGATGATTTAGAGTTGTTTTGGAAAATTGTAAAATTAAAATAAAGATTTTACTGATATCAATAAAAAGAGTTTGTCTGAACGGGACAGAAGAAGCAAAGTCGGTAATAAGTCAGCAATGTTCATATTGTAATTTCCTGCTATGACTGATTTTGTTGGCGTTTGCGCTCAATAATCTCTGGCAGTTGCTCTGGAGAATTTAGCTTTGTTCCTGTCGCCTCAATACGATTTGCCAGTATATTTATTGCCTCCTGATTGTCCCGATGCTCCAAAACATAAGCACGTAATTCTTTTGTGGTCATTGCCTCAAAATTAGGGTTGGTCATAGCTGAGTTCTCCTTGTTGATTAATTACGATAACTGACTCTTCTCCTGCGATGATAACAACTCTGTCGTTCCTTTGGTCAAGGGTGACAAGGTAAATGGGTAAGTACATTTTGGTTAACCAGTAGCAGACTATATAGATTGCTCTAAATTGCTCACGTGTTGGTTCTGCCATTTTCTATTTTTGTGGTTTTGTCTAAGGAGGGTGCTGTCTCTTAAAAACATTTGGCTTGACATTAACTGTATCTCTCATTGCCATTGGGCTTCACAGATTCTTTCTCTAGTAGGAAACGATCTCTGCACACGCTAACCTCTCCGAGAAATAGTCATTTGCATAGCCTAGGGAGTCGTGCGATCTGCCGCTATGCTGTAGCGAAGCTATCGCTCGTAAAGGTCTAGGTATTCGGTGAGTTATAATGAAACCACTTTTTGTTCAGGAGGTGTCTTGTCTGACAGATGTCCCAGACAATTCAGCCATTACAACAGTTTATGAAGCGATTGGCGACCTTGTTGTCCGATTTCCTTTGCGTCACTTTGAGGCATATGCTAGCACACTCAGAAGATGGCTCAAACAAAGTAGCACGAAGAGCGATTAATAATAAATTTCTCCTTAGTGCTTTTGAAACAAATATGATTTTAAATTTATGAAGTTAATTAGACTTACGGAAAATAGAATTATCGATATGTCTCGGTTTGTTGCTTTAATCCCATGCAACAATGGCTGTAATTACTTACTGATTCTTGAAGGTAGCCCCGAAGGTATCCTCATTGATGATAATGACCTAAATATTTTAACCAAATACTTAGGAGATGAAAAAAAACTATTTGCGACGCCTGAAACTGAGTATCCCCTGGCAAATTTAGCCAAACCACAAGCGGTAGAAATACTAAAAGCCAGAATCGCTAGACATGAATCAATGAGCGATACTGAAGCTGCACAAAAAGCCGAAGCTTGGGAAAGATTTAAACAAAACATTGATGCTTCACGACCCGATGGATGTAAACTATACTCTTAATCTATGGCAATTGTGTGGTTGGATTCGGGGATTATCGGTTTAATAGCTAATCCTTATAAGCAAGGCGAGGCGGAAGCTTGTGAACGTTGGTTGTTGGGTTTAGCAGCGAAAGGGGTTTATATTGTCTCATCATCTTTATGCGATTATGAAGTCAGGCGAAATTTAATATTGGAGAGTACACGCACAGGCAATCGTGATAGTCTAGATAATCTTGACGAAATGACCGCATTTATTTCATTTCTATCGGTCACGGATGAGAGCCTTAAAATGGCAGCTGTGTTATGGGCGCAGTCTAAGTTAAGTGGAACACCCACAGCAAAAGAAAACTCTCTTGATGCCGATTTGATAATTTGCGCTCAATGGCGAATACTAGCTGCACAGCACCCAGGGCAGATGAGTATAATCGCTACTACAAATGTCAAGCATTTGAGTAGATTTGCCACTGCATGCAGGTGGCAAGATATTTTAATATAGGGTCGCTATAATAATAATCTCTTCTATCACAAAATAAGAACCAAGACAATAGTGAGATTTTAGTAAACGTTATTGTCAAGCAAGAAGCTAATGGCAGAACAGTTGCTATCGTTCTAGGGTTGCCTGAATTACAAATTGAAGCAAGCGATGTCTGGCGACAAGTGGCTTCGCGCCTACGCAGAACAGCATTAGCCGAACTTCAGCAACGTCTAGAAACCCCGGAACGCTGATGCAGAAATTGTTTCAATATCAGTAAAATTGCTATCTACTGAGCAGAAAAACCCCTGGTTAGCAATGGCTGGAGTTTTTAAAGATGATATTAAGTCCGGTTAATTAGTGATTATTAAACAATCTGTGCAAAAACCGGAAAACCCTCTCCCCATCTCCCCCTCTCTCCATTTTTGATGCTATGATTGACCCATCCGCGATTTTGAACCATGAAAACTGCATACAAACTCGTTTTTGGGCTCCTGGGGTGAAAATTTCATCGAATCCCTATTAGGGATTGAAACTTTCGCCCCAGACGGCAACAATATCAGATTCGGACTCGGGTGAAAATTTCATCGAATCCCTATTAGGGATTGAAACGAATCGAAAGAGGATATTATAAAACGACTGGGCAGGTGAAAATTTCATCGAATCCCTATTAGGGATTGAAACGTTCAAGAAGCAATGTACAAAGAATTATTAAGAAGTGAAAATTTCATCGAATCCCTATTAGGGATTGAAACCGCCTTCTACATTTCTTAAATGCATAATTTACTCCAGTGAAAATTTCATCGAATCCCTATTAGGGATTGAAACTTGGTAGATAGATTTTGAGGACAGACCGCCTATTCGTGAAAATTTCATCGAATCCCTATTAGGGATTGAAACAGCTGTTTGAAACGGAATTGGAACGTCGAGCAAGTGAAAATTTCATCGAATCCCTATTAGGGATTGAAACCCGGATAGAGGATCTGAAATACTTATCGGGTATAAGTGAAAATTTCATCGAATCCCTATTAGGGATTGAAACACATAATTATTAGTAAGTATCAGACGTTCTACTAACGTGAAAATTTCATCGAATCCCTATTAGGGATTGAAACACTTGACAATTTACTGCCACCCCTCCCCCGACCAAAGGTGAAAATTTCATCGAATCCCTATTAGGGATTGAAACGCGATCGCAAGACGAACCAAGCAAGCTAAAAAACTTCGTGAAAATTTCATCGAATCCCTATTAGGGATTGAAACAGAATTGACTCTGTATATTTGTTACCTGATAAAGTTCGGGTGAAAATTTCATCGAATCCCTATTAGGGATTGAAACTCTCTAATCCGCAGCAAGGGTGAAAGGGTGATGCCGACGTGAAAATTTCATCGAATCCCTATTAGGGATTGAAACATTTTGCAGCCAAAGATTGAAGGGGACAGCCTATTGTGAAAATTTCATCGAATCCCTATTAGGGATTGAAACAAAATCTTCCTTATCATCATTTTCATATCCCACTACGTGAAAATTTCATCGAATCCCTATTAGGGATTGAAACATTTCCGTCGCCAAGCCAAAGCCAAAGCTTGGTGAAAATTTCATCGAATCCCTATTAGGGATTGAAACTATCCTTCTGCTTGTAACTATGAGGTGACCAATGTGAAAATTTCATCGAATCCCTATTAGGGATTGAAACTATCAGCTCGCAAAATGTAGAAGTGGGTTTCAGGGTGTGAAAATTTCATCGAATCCCTATTAGGGATTGAAACACAGATGCCGTAAAACGGCAATTACTGTGTAATGTGAAAATTTCATCGAATCCCTATTAGGGATTGAAACAACAGTAGCAACTAAAGTATCTGCACCACGGTTAGTGAAAATTTCATCGAATCCCTATTAGGGATTGAAACTTGAAATACTCAGGTACATCAAGAATAAGTTTGATGTGAAAATTTCATCGAATCCCTATTAGGGATTGAAACTAGATAACGCCCTATACCCCATTGCTCTCCGCAAGTGAAAATTTCATCGAATCCCTATTAGGGATTGAAACGGCACTATCAAAGCCGGTGGAGTTGGCTTGACCTTGTGAAAATTTCATCGAATCCCTATTAGGGATTGAAACTTCGTTGTCAATAATGCCAAAATCAACATTTCCTAACAGTGAAAATTTCATCGAATCCCTATTAGGGATTGAAACTCAGCTTTCAGAGTAGCATATTCTTCGGCGTTGTGAAAATTTCATCGAATCCCTATTAGGGATTGAAACTGCAGTCTCAACGTGAAGCAGCGGGGCAAGCTTTGTGAAAATTTCATCGAATCCCTATTAGGGATTGAAACTTACAGGAGCTACTGGTAAAAGAAGGGAGGATGCAGGTGAAAATTTCATCGAATCCCTATTAGGGATTGAAACGAAACGAATATATATCTATAAACACTCTTTCATTGATGACCGATTACTCCCTTACCGGTGTAAGATTACCGAGCTTCTTTTCCTCTTTCTTTGTGTCCTTAGCGTCTTAGCGGTTTATTTAAATAGGTAATCTTCTGGCGGGAAAGGAGTAACCCCGTCAAGCCGAATTTTTCATCAAGGGATAAGGTTTAATCAATACATCCGCAGGGATACTTAATGAGCCATGTAAATGTCGAATCATGTCTAACGTCAAAGCCTTTTTGCGATTTAAGATGTCCGCAACTTCTTTCTCGCTGCCAATAATAGGTTCCAAATTACGACTGGATAAGCCACGAGATTCTAAATAATATAAAATAGCTTCAATTGGCTCAGGTGCTTCAATTGGATAATGCCGTTGTTCGTATGCTTCCACCAGCGTCGTTAAAATGTCTAAACGGTTAAACTCTGCTGTATCAGGTTCCGCATCAAATAACCTTTCAATTTCATTAAGTGCAGCACGATAATCAGTTTCGTTTTTGATGGGACGAAGTTCAAACATAATAATACAAACTCAAATCGTTGTTGCATCTACGTTATCCTACTCTTTATGCGTTCCAATAAAACGAATAAAGATGATTTCAAGGTCATAACGAACGTGAACAATTAAGCGGTAATCATTGCCTTTGATATTAAAAACAACACGATTATTCGCAAGAATACTCGCATTACGGTAAATACTTTTGATATCCGTCGGACTGCTCCACTTAGCACGCCCTACTTCATCATACCAAGCTTTTAACGCTTGCTCGGCATCAGGGTGTACTTGCCAAAACGAACGTAAAGTGCTGCGGGCAATAATTCGCATACCAATATTATAATCACCACGCTGATTACCGTAACATTGAAGAAGTGAACTTGAAGAACGGGAACCGCTCAAGTGTTTTATTTCCTGGATGGTAAGTTAGCGATCGCTCACTACATGAATATAAAGAACGGGAGCTGTTGAAGTACTTTATTTACTAGATGCCAATGCTGGCATTAATTCGCGGATGGGTAGATGTTGGAAAAGAACTCTCCAGAAAAATGGCTGAATTCCTTGTACCACAAGGCTTGAGGAGAATTCTAGCACTCTACCCATCCGCGCTCCTTACCCAGACTGGATTTCAGCCATTTTCCCTCTACTCAATCTCCATTTTTGATCTCTATCACCGTGTGTATTAAGATACCTTTTCCTTTGCCACCATAGGCAACTTCTTCACCTCCGCCTTTCCCAGGGGGAAAAAGACCCGTCAACTGCTCCAAACTCCCAATTTATAAGTCCTTTCTCGTCTGCGATAAGCCGGAGGCTTAACGGCTGAAGCCGTATCGCTAATATGCGTGCTTTTAAGTGTTCAAATGTTCCATCTGAGTACCAACGCTTTAACCATCGGTGGGCTGAGCTTTTGGATGCCCATATATCTCCTCTTGGTAAATCACACCATCGACACCCTGTAATTAGAATGTACAATAGACTATTTAATACATGGCGGTACGGAGCATGAGGCATTCCTTTTCCACGCTTAGACGGTTCTTTGGGAAACACATCATCAAAAAGCTTCCATTCAAGGTCACTTAATCCTTCAAAACGCCCAGCCATAAATAAATACATCTTACTTGTATAAGAAAAGATTACCATTGTCACTGGAACGATAACTTGGCAGGAAAGGACTGTGACTTAAAGGAATTGTTTGCCGCGATGGCAAGCTTTTACTTTACTTGGAAAGAGGCAACTTTATAGTTGGAATAGTTACCTGGTAGTCTGTGAGATGAAAACCTTGTAACTCTAACAAAATTCTCAAGCAGTAAGTATAATTATTTACGATAGTGTCAATGGACAAGCGGCTTACTTTTAGTTTAATTCTGAACTAGCGGCAGAATTTTACTTTAAATAGTGGGATAAGATACTGTCTCCAACGATTGCGATAAGCCGGAGGCTTGACGCTCCGCGTATCGCAACCAAAATCGTTCGGTTTTAACTAAAATCTTGCCATTAGTTCAAAACTTAAGTAAAAGCTGGTCATTTGTCCTGAACAATTTTGTAATTAAATATGCTTATTTTGACGGCATTGCATACGAATTACTGGCATTTTCATCTCCTAAAATACTAGTTTCCTGTTTCAAGTATCAAGAAGCTAGAGCAAAATTTAAGTAAAAGCTTGCCACTGCGGCAAACATTTCCTTATTAACATCTAAATGTCGATAGTGCTGTTATTATCCTTTGTAGGGAGTTTCTGACCGTTTTGATCTTGATCTCCAGTATCTTGAGTGGGCGCGTCTGAAGATATAACTGGGAACTTGAGACTGCTTTCAGTCTTCGATGACACTTGAAAAGCTTGGATGTATGCTGAAGCAGATACTGGAACGCCAGGATACAATCCAGTGACGTAAAGGTCAATGTTAATTCTTCCATCGGTTTTGCTTGATTGGCTCAATTCGTTAAACACTTGCGTTAACTCTTCCTTGTGGTAGGAAGCGTTTGCCCCAAGACCAATCCAACTCCAGAAACTTTTGATACCATCTGAAAAACCGTAGGATTTTTTCATTTGTTGATAGGTTTTTGACGTTTCTAGTGTTATAAGCGAGAAATTCATTGATCCACTGACACGTGCGTATGCACCAAGCCCGGATACACTTGCGCCAACGCCCTGAATTCTACCCCTTGCTTCTTGGACACTCCATGACGTTCCTTCTGGTGCTGCTCTTAGTAGTTCTGTTCCAAAAACTCTTTCAAGATATAGCGTTGGAGCAAAAATGTGAGTTGTTAGCTCTAACTCCCTTGTGGTTTCAGCAAGAGTCATAAACTCCAAGACGTTGCGACGTTGAAACTTTAATGAAGTCACAACAGTTAACATTCGAGACACAACTGATTTATGAAGCCAGAACTTTAGCGGGGTTAACACAGAAACAGCAAGAGTGAACGTCGGAAATATAATTTATTTATCACTTCACTACTCAACAGTAAATTGGTATATGGAATCCTCAAATTTACGGACAAAGCTTTTATCAGAAATCAATCTCATCCCCGAAGACAAGCTGGAAGACTTATATAATTTTATTCATTATTTTCGAGTTGGTGTAGAGGCGTCTAAAGATACGCCCAATAAAATTATGCAGTTCGCTGGTTGCTGGAACGATATGTCAGATGAAACATTTGCTGACTTCAGTGAAGAAATAATTGCACGTCGCCAGCAGGCTTTTTTGCGGAGAAGAAGCGATGAAACCAGCCTTGGTTGATACTAACATTTTATCCTTATTTTTTCGCAATCACCCCCAGGTGGTTGAAAAGTTTGATGCATATATTAAAGAATATGATAAAATCAACATCAGCATCATTACTTATTACGAAATAATTAGCGGATTGAAGCATCGTGGCGCACAGAAACAACTAACATCTTTTTTAGAATTTGCCTCATATAATACAGTTGTGTCTCTAACTACAGACTCTGCAACGATTTCTGGTGATATTTATGCCACTCTTAGAAAAAAGGGGACACCAGTAGACGATATCGATATTCTCATTGCAGGAATTGACACAGATTTTTCCTATGAGTGAGGCGGAAAGCTTTGAATTCCAGCCGGAATTATTGCAAGTCCAGCCGGAATCGATCGCAATTCCACCCCCAGCCGGAATAATTTGTGTGAAAAATTGAAAATTTTGCTATATAACAAAATTGTCAAAAAATTTTAGTTTCTTTCCTCGATTCCGGGCGTGGAATTGTACTATGAGTCTATGTACGACTTGAGGAGAAAAGCTGACAAAACTATGTGTTCAAAAGAATCTTACAGATTGCACGCTTGTACTGAATAGCACCTTGTATGGAGGTTGAACGTGAGCCAAAGACTTACTAGCCAACGCTGGGCTGCAACAACAAGAAAGCCGAGAAATGTTGCCCGGAAAAATGCTGCGAACACTCGCGAAACCATATAGAAGGCACAAAAAGGTCAGGCGACTAAAATGAATCGGCTATCCGAAGCAGAAAAAACCTGTTGGACTGGAATCGCTGAAGCTAAGAACCCGGCTAATAACAATTCCCAAATGAAACGTTAAACCACTACGCGATCGCGACTTCAGTTGAAAGCTAGTAAGAAAAAAAACGCGAAGTATGAGAACTTATTTTTATGTTGTTAGCTTACAATAAGGTTAAATTGTGATTGCGTCAGTCCTGGCACTTCCTCCAAGCTTTCTCATGAGTAAAAACACGCGTGTCAAAACCATTTTACTTTTGGCAGCTAATCCCACAGATACTTTTCGGCTGCGGTTGGATGAAGAGTTACGAGAAATTGATGAAGGATTGCGACGTGCAAACAAGCGAAAGCAGTTTAACCCTCTTTTGTCACTCTAGGCAGAAGAAAGGATACAATTCCGTGCGATCGCCTTGTCATCAATGAAACTCCCAATAATGAAACTACCAATTACGAGTTTGAGAGCTTATCTCAAACAGAAATAGGCCCTATTCATAAAAAATCAATTGTTCAAGCAAATCATACAAAAACCGGAGATTCCATAAAAACTTTAAATATCGCTGGTTTAGTATCAAATTGATTAAGAAAATAAATTTTGCTTAGTTTGAGGGTTGCTTAACTCAGCAGCCCTTTTTTGTTATTTGTCATTCGTTATTTGTCATCTGTCATTAGTTAGATTACCCCTTCACTCCCTCCTTCCCTCCCTCTGTGTAAAATATTTAATATGAATCTACCTTCATTTCTCTGGCTGTGGAAAATAGCGGCATGGTCAATGGGCTTGTCGCTGTTAGCTTATCTCCTCTTAGCACTGACGGGAATTTGGATGTTTCGCGATCGAGTAGCATCGCATCGCCCTTTGACACCTTGGTTTACAGGAGACAAGACCGAAGTACGTAATTTCCACTTTATAATTGGCAGTTGCATGGTAAGTCTAGTCATGCTATTGCTGCTTATTGGCATTATCGGTACCTTAGGTCACTTTGGTTCCTTGGGGCACTCGTCCCACCTGTATGCTGGGGTAATCGTAGTAGCCCTAGTTTTGCTCTCTGGTGGAAGTGCGTTGCTGATTAGTACCAAGCGCCCTTGGGCAAGGGGCGTTCATGTTGGTGCTAATATCGCTTTATTCTTTAGCTTCGTTTGGGTTTCGCTTACAGGTTGGGCTGTAGTACAAAAGTATTTGCCATAAGAGAGATAGAAAGGTTAAAGTATGAAGGATAAAGGATGAAATTAAAAGGCTTACACTGTAAGCTTTGGAGCCATTTACATTTGTGAGCCGCCTTTACGCCGACTTGTACTAGTGTGAAATTAGCAGTGTTATTGCAAGTCAATGCAAAATGGAATCATCTTCTACTTTTCGTCTCTCGCCTTTAATTAGAATCACCCTTTTGTGTCTGTACGTGGCATTGACCACACCATTACCTTTCTTAGCACAAGTCACAGAGGCACCTGTACCGCCAGAACTACTATGGGTGGGTATTGGCATCGGGTTGATAGCTTTATACGCAGCATTGAGCGAACGCGTAATTGCGGATGACCAAGGAATTCAAGTCACTTATCCCAACTGGGTGCCGCGTTTTTTTCGCAAGGGCTGGTCACTTCCTTGGTCAGAGATTAAGGGTTTAAAACCCCGTACTACAGGACAAGGAGGTCTAGTCTACTATTTCCTCGGTGAGGATGGTAAAGCATACTTACTGCCAATGCGTATTGTGGGATTTGCCCGTTTGGTGCGAATTGTACAAGATAAAACAGGAATAGATACGACAGATGTCTATCCTTTGGCTCAACCGTGGATGTATTTCATTCTCTTGGGATTTACTTTCTTACTGCTATTAGTAGATGGCTGGACAATTGCGACAGCAGTTGCTGGGGTTGGCGTAAAATAGGAGATTGCCTGTATCGTAGAGACGCGCAATGCCGCGTCTTTACAACGTCTTAACTTGAGATTACAAAAAAATTACTATACATAAGGTTAAACTTGGAGACTCAACAAGACACGCAAGGGCTACTACGCTTAGAACAAGTCAGCTTGTTTGCCAGCTTGAAAACTCAGAAACAGGGTGAGCACTTAGGATACCCCATACTGCAAGATATTTCCTTTGAGGTATTCGAGGGTTCGCGCATTGCTATTGTTGGACCATCTGGCGCTGGAAAAACTTATTTATTACGTCTGTTGAACCGTTTAAGTGAAGCCTCCAGTGGCAAAATATATCTGGAAAATCGGGAGTATCGTCAAATTCCTATATTGCAGCTTCGTTCTTCTGTTACATTGGTGCCTCAAGAGTCAAAGTTGTTGGGGATGAAAGTGAAAGAAGCATTGGCTTATCCCCTAGTTCTACGAGGTTTACCCAAGGAGACCATTCAGCAACGTGTCGGTCACTGGATAGAACAGTTGGATATTCCAGACGACTGGTTGGGACGACCTGAGGTACAACTTTCGGCAGGACAGCGACAACTCGTGGCGATCGCCCGTGCCCTAGTCATTCAACCGAAAATATTACTATTAGACGAACCAACTTCTGCTCTAGACCCAGCCAAGGCAGAACGCTTAGTGCAAATTCTGTGTCAGCTTGCTCAAAACCAGCAGATGACCATCTTCATGGTGAGCCATCAATTAGAAACAGCCCGAAAGTTTTGTACGCAGTTATTGTACTTACAACAGGGTCGCTTAATAATCAATCAAAAAGAATCTCTTATCAATTGGGCTGACATACAAGAAAGTTTGACAAAAGCTAAAGCCCAAGACGAGTTTGGGTTTTAGTCATGGGTTATTTGTCATTTGTCCTTGGTCATTTGTCCTTGGTCATGAATTCTACTAAGTATTAACTACTAACCCCTAACCGTGTTACCGCTGACTGCTAAGTGTTGACCGCTGATTGCTAAATCTTTCTTTAGGTATTTTTGTTGTTGACTGTGGATTGTTAGCATTTATAACTTCCATGTTAAATCTATAACCTACATTACGGATAGTTTGAATTAAACTTGGTTGGCGCGGATCTAATTCCACTTTTTTCCTTAGAGATAGAACGTGTGTATCAATAGTGCGCGGGTTGTCGATCGCATCTGGCCAAGCACGACGCAACAGTTCCGACCTACTTAAAGGCACCCCTCCAGCTTGCGCCAAAACGTAGAGCAAACTGAATTCCTGTGGTGTGAGTTCGATAAACTCACCTTGGTATCGGACGCGACGCTGTACCAAGTCAATTTGCAAAGCACCATAATCTAAATAAGCTGGTGCAACAGGTGTGCGATTGCGGCGAATGAGTGCTTCCACTCGTGCTAAAAACTCCTGCATCCCAAAAGGTTTGCTCAGATAGTCATCTGCCCCCGCTTTCAAACCAGCAACTATATCAGCTTCGTTACTACGAGCAGATAGCATGAGAATAAGAGGCTGCTGCTGACGATGCAACCAACGGCAAAACTCAGTACCATCACCATCAGGTAGATCGGCATCAAGGATGACCAATGTTGGTTGATGGCTTAAAAAGACTTCCCTGGCTTGATATATACTTGCGGCTTGATGCACCCTATAGTCCAGTTGTTGCAAGTGCCAGCCTAGCAATGACCTCAGATGGGGATTTCCCTAACTTAACTTTTTCCAACTTTAGCGAGTGTTTTAATCTTAAGACAACAATGCTTGTGATAGGGTCGTAATTGCGATCGTCAACCTAAGTATATGGGAGTAACAAATGTACGACACGGATACGCGAAAGTTTTTATCAGCACTGTGTCATGGAGCAATCTTCTTTAACTTTCTGTTTGTCTCGATCGGTCTGCCCATTGTCATCCTGCTTGCAACTCAAGATCCAGTTGTTAAGGAAAATGCCAAAGAAGCTATCAATTTCCACTTTAATGTATGGTTGTACGGGATTGTAATTGGAGCTTTGGTTATAGCAAGCTTTGGTTTGCTAGGCTTTGTCGGCTTTTTATGGTTTTTAGTCCACTGGGGACTTACCATTTGGGCACTTTTCAACGTTTTTAGCAATCCAGATACCGCTTTCCGCTACCCCTTCATCTTCCGGATTGTTTAATCGTTAGTTATTGGTCATTGGTTATTTGTCATTTGTCATCAGTATCCGTACAAAGGACGAATGACCAATGACTGAGGGTCACACAATTATTAATTTTTTATAAGCTCTTGAGTTAAGAAATTGAGGGAATTTTTAATATTTTGCCTTTGCAACCTAGCTGTAAAATACAAAATTGCCCCACAACATCACAGGTAGTAGGGCAGGGAAAAGTTAAGCGCTTTTTGTAGTGTGTCTAATTACAAGGCATTTTGGCTTTGCATTTGTGACGCTTTGTTTTGTGTCCATTATCCATTAATTTAGCTAGTTTGGGTTTACAAAACTTTATGTTTCCAACTCACCGCCCCCGTCGCCTGCGTACCCATCCACAACTGCGCCGTATGGTACGCGAAACCGCCCTCTCTACAAACGATCTCATTTACCCTCTATTTGCTGTACCAGGGGCAGGAATTGCGAATGAAGTAAAATCCATGCCCGGTGTCTTCCAACTTTCGGTAGATAAAATTGTGGAAGAAGCAAAAGAGGTTTATGACCTGGGAATTCCTGCGATTATTTTGTTTGGTATTCCAGCAGATAAAGACGCAGATGCAACTGGTGCATGGCACGATTGTGGAATCGTTCAAAAAGCCGCTACAGCTGTTAAACAAGCAGTGCCCGATTTGATTGTCATTGCTGACACCTGTCTGTGTGAATATACCAGTCACGGTCACTGCGGTTATCTGCAAGTGGGAGATTTGACAGGCAGGGTTTTGAATGACCCAACTCTAGAATTACTCAAGAAAACAGCAGTTTCTCAGGCAAAAGCAGGGGCAGATATCATCGCACCTTCTGGGATGATGGACGGATTTGTCCAAGCAATACGCAATGGTTTGGATGAGGCAGGTTTCCAAGACACCCCAATTTTATCCTACGCTGCTAAGTACGCTTCCGCTTATTACGGTCCTTTCCGCGATGCCGCCGAATCAGCCCCACAGTTTGGCGATCGCAGAACTTACCAAATGGACCCCGGTAATTCCCGTGAAGCCCTCAAAGAAATTGAACTGGATATCGCTGAAGGCGCTGATATGCTCATGGTTAAACCAGCCCTGGCATATATGGACATTATTTGGCGAGTTAAGGAGGCTAGCAACTTACCTGTTGCTGCTTACAATGTGTCCGGTGAATATTCCATGATTAAAGCGGCTGCTCTTAATGGCTGGATTGATGAACAACGCGTGGTTATGGAAACTTTGCTCGGCTTCAAACGCGCAGGTGCGGATTTGATATTGACCTACCATGCTAAAGATGCTGCACGGTGGTTGCAGTCGTAACAACAGTGCCAACACACAAGATGACGGATGTAATGGATAGGTTATCTGTAGGTCTTACAAATCTCTTATCCGTTGCATCCGTTGCCGTATTATTCTTTTAATAGGAGATAAATTCAGCGCTCTTAACCGTATCCGCGATAGATCGAATTACGCTATGGCAATAGTTGTGAGTCAAAAGGTCAAAAAACAACAACTCTTACAGATAAGGGGAATCGCCCGTTTGCCAGATACCTAACTGATAGATTATAAAATAATATAGTTAATAAATAATCTTCGTTGGCTTTAATACGTCAACTGATTTAATAAATAAGTACTATAGTTTGAAAAGGGAGCATTGGACTATGGATATGCAAGTCCTGAGAGAGCGTGCGGGACTTAGTCGTGCAGAGGTTGCCTTCAGGCTTGCAATCAGTGAAACGAGTGTCCGCAATTGGGAAGCAGGGCGTACCGAACCAACGATGACACCAAAGAAATATTTAGAAGCGTTGCGACTGTTTAAATGCACGCCAGAAGAACTCGCAGCTGCCAGTGAAAAGTCCATCAACCAGCGGCACAAGCGCAAACCCGGAAGACCTAGAAGGTTTCCGGACAATCAATTAGGGCAATCTTCTCCCATGAGCCCGGTGGCTCAAGTGGCTGATTCACCAAGCCTGCATCTCAAAGAAGCAGGATACTAAGCACATTCCAAGCAACGGTTTTTTCAACCAATTACAAACTTTGCACTCTTTGAATAGTCTTTGCAGAAAAAGCAAACTTGATGAGAGCAATCAATTGGCTCCAATTTCGCAATTCTTTAAGAGAACGACTTTAAGTAAACTTCTGGAGATCGAATTGCAACCAAACATCAGGAGCATGGTTTTGTTTGAGCTTCCGCCAGCGTTGGCGCTGCTATTAGCATTTCTTTCTCTACAGGTGATGCAGTGTCAAGAATTGGGGGAATATCGGCATAACTGACAAATCTGCTTAAGCCTTGAGCTACCACCAAAATCACGTGATTCCACAAACGAATTTCTTTAATTCTTGTAGCCTCTATGTTTAAACGAAGAGCGACTGCTTCTACTGTGACAAACTTTGCTAGAGTATGGGTTGACTGCTGTTCGCTAAACACTCTGCATATCTGGGTAAATCTTTGTAGAATTGCGGATATCTTCTGTGATACCGTATTGAGAGGCACAAGTTGGCACGGACATTTGATGTATTAATTGAAGATTTGTATGAAATTGTTAAGGAGTAGTTTTGAGTTCGGGAATTTTTTTGTAAATGCAACTCGTGTGTTTGCTCACCAACAGGGGCAGCAGATGCACGATAAGATTCTAGAAATAGGAATCTCGATAAAAGACTAATGGCAGAAACACTATTCTTCAACGCCTTACGCGAAGCCATTGATGAAGAAATGGCTCGTGACGCAACTGTATTTGTTCTTGGTGAAGACGTAGGACATTACGGCGGTTCCTACGTTTAAAGCTGATCCGAGCTAAATCTTCCTTGATAAAGCTTTCTCGTACATCGCTCGGCAAGTTGTCCCATTCCACTTGCTCATCAACTCGAAAAATGTTGGGTTTTGGGTTATTGCGATCTATGTAAAAAATTTCGGTTTGACGCAAGTGCTTACTGTTTACGTCTGTGTCAGAAGTTGGAATGTCTTGGGGTTTCAAGTAATGCACTTTGATAGTGAGGATGAGCTCTTTTACTTTGGTTGCCAGTTTTTGAGCTAGCTCGCTTGGTGGCTGTTCTCCTACCAGTTGTGGATCGAATTCGTTACACAATATGTAAGTTGTTTGCAAGCAGGTTTGTAACTCAACTTGAAGCTTTTCTTGCAAAAACCGAGCAATATTGTGATATACTTGCTGAATTTCTTGCCGCTCAACCTCTTGTGTAGATGTTAGTCCTTCCCAGATCGTATTTGTCACATTTTTGACTGATTCTGGCATCTGGGATAGATGAGACTGAATCTGCTGTAGTAATTTTGGCGGTTGCTTTGAGAACTTTTCTGACAAGTCTTTGTCTTCAAATGTGTTATGTTCTTCATTCATAAGTGGTTTCTCCACATCTCTACTTATTAATTGGGGTGGTTGCTAAAAAATTTGCGTTGTCAATTTCTATTTTCTGACAGTCTATTTGTCAGGAAAATTGAAAAAGAAAAAAGAGCAGGCAATCAGGTAGATTGTTTATCAATACTGCAAGGGCTGAGGGGAATTGTAGGTTGGGTAGAGCGTAAGCGAAACCCAACAAATGTCGTTAAGAAGGCAGAAGTACGCTCGTCTCTTGGCAGCTATGTATCCCTACCCCTAAAGGGGAGGGATTTGATAAAGTTTGCACTCTTGTGTTTTCCGACCTACTTAAAAGCAGGGGCAATAAAGCCGTTTGGCAGAGCGCGGGGGTCAATACCCTTGTTACCTTTTTTACTTTTCCCTCCTTGTGCCATCTGCCCTCTGCCCTCTGCCTTTCTTCCGGTAAATGTTGGGTTTCGTTCCTCAAACGCCAGTCCCCTGTGGAAAGAAACCCTCTTTCAGGGCTGCTTCCCCAACCTACATTGACGTAAGTTTTTGGCTTAACCGAGCAGTATTGGATCGTTTATATTTTTTACTCAGGTCAGGTCTGTAGCTGGATTAAAACATATCACTGGTAATAGACTTGCACCAGGAAAAAGATTAATTTCCGATTCATATTCCCATACTTCCAGCTTTTCCCTTACTTTTTGTACTACTACAAAGGTAGGTTTACTTCCTTGGTTCGCCATAAACTCTTCTAAAAAATATTTGAGAAATAGCTCTGCAACCTTATTGGGCACATCCTCACGCATAACAATTACTTTCGGCAGATTTAATTTAAGCAAATCACGTGCTAATCCCAACCCATCGCAAGAGTTAAAAAATGCTAATTGCAACCCCTGATTAATAGCATATGTCAGAGGATTTTTTAGCTGATTAATGGTCAAGTAACATTTTTTGTTTATATAAAATCCTGCTTTCTCGTTTTTTATGTTACTAGAACTATGACCTGCGAAAAAAAGAATATCCCAAGGTTGTTCGGACAATTTGTCAGAAATCTTTTTTAGCGGCTCGCTATCTAAAATTTGTTCTGATAAAACCTCCAACTCAAAATTTTTATTGTCTTTCCACTCGTTCAAATCTTTTCTATTGTCTTCATCATCAACAATTGCAAGAACTTTAATCTGTTCTTGAGGTGAAGAATGGTTAGTGTTTGAATCAACCTTTTTAAATTCAGGATGACTCAATACTACCCCTGCATTTATGTAATCATTAAAGAAACTCCAAAAATGCCAAGGTAACCGCCATGCTAAGTCATCTTCTGTTGAAATTATCACCATAATTTCATCATTTTCACCTAATTGTGTGCGGAGTTCCTTTTCTGTTTTACAAAAATCTTTAGTATCTAGCCAATCATTTATCTCCTCTTTTAATTTGTTTAATTGAGACTTTATATCCAAAGCCTTTTTTGATTCTAATTTTTTAGCTAAGTTCTTTACATCATTATATAGACTCAATTTATAAACTTCAATTGGTCTTTTGCCAAAACTATCATTGGTTAATTCATAAAAATATTTATGTAACCATCTATGACATTTTTCATAATAATCTAGAATTTCTATAGCAAATGGTAATTGACATATCATCGATAAAATAACATTATTTTGTATGTTCTTCAAAAAGTTTGACGATTCATAAAAATCTTTGTGTAATTTTTTCCATTTTTGATAACAACAGTTAACTTTTATGGCTGATGGTAAGCTTGTGCTAAGTTTTTGAATCGCCAATGGGTTTGACTCATCTATTATTTGAATTTGTACATGAAATCCGCGTTTTAAATTCAGTAGACCGTATCTGGATGGAACTAAGTTAATTTCTACTCTCTTAATCATTATTCTTCTCCTGATAAATGTAAAATTTTTCTACGTGAATAGAGTTTTCCAGGGCAATTTGAATACAGAATTGAGTCCCCAACTGACATTTAAAGTAGGGGAGTTCAATATAAAGATTCGATTTTCCAGAAGTTACACTTTCTAGTATTTCAAAGTCAAACAGCAAAGCCAGCTTAAGATTTACAGGTAAGTATCTTTCTTCTGGCTTTGGATGTACTTGAACGCGTACTCCAACCCTGCTATCTGCTTCTTTTATAAAAGCAACTTGCAGTAATACCGTTATCTCTTTAAATTCCTTCTGCAAGCAAATCTGTTTACCTTGCCAATGAAGACTACTATTATTAACTTCAGTAGTGTTTCTTAAGCTATAAGCTAATTGCACTTGCGTTTTTTCTGGAATTAAAAAAGCTTGAACATCTTGCCATCCGTTCTTTACTAATGCATAATTCTGTGCTAGACATTGCTTCAATTTACCAGATGCTTTTTCTTGTCGCATCTTATATAAACGATTTCGCAAGTGATTGCTAGCCACCAGCGCTCCCCAATCTTTAAAGCTTGCATCAAGACGGGGGGAGTAAGGAGATGGTTTACTCAATCTCACTAACAAATCTTCTGCGGTAGAAGGAGATAAGAATTTTAATGGATCTACCTTAGCTTTTTCCTCCAAAGCCATTTCATATGAGAGCCACAGCACCTCTAAATCTGTAATCAAATGGTCTCGTTCTAGAGAATATGTGCGGTATACTGGATCGTAGTTGCCTTTATCCTTCAGAGTACTGTGGACTGCGTTGCTCTGGTTTCCAGAGTTGTAGCAAGTGGCGTTCATTAGTAAGGGTTTCAGATGTATTTACATTTTGTAACGTATTTCTGTTTATTCACGCCGACTTACTTAGCAGTTAGTAGTTACTAACTACCAATCACTAACTACTCACTACTAACTACTATCTCTTAACTGCTGCTGCTTGTTGAAAGGAGCGCATAAGTAAATGGCGTCCAAGCTCAAGATCCTTGGGCGCACATTGCCAATCTGGATGTGCAGTTCTCAACAAGCTTTCTAAAGTTTCTTGGTCAAACAGGTGCCAAACTGGAGCACCGGAGATTTCTCCTTCAACGGCGTAGCAATTATCACTGATGCAATGAATCGTCCAGCTGATAGCAACTCTGGTCAAAGTCATTCCTTCTCCTGATTGAAGTGAGCGAAACTCACGAAGAGTCTGCTTCAACTCATCAACAGAGGACACCGTTAACCCAGGAATAACTACCGTAAGATTTTTGTCTCCGTTCACCATAATCCAGTAGTTACGGCTGGGATCGATTCCCTCAAGCCAAGGGGTTTCATCATCAAGGCGATAGCGTGGTGACAAACAAAACGGGGGTTCTATAGGTGCAACCATGACTTTGCAATCGAATTTTTCTTAAATTTCAGTACCAAGCATTTAACTTGGGTATTCCCGAAGCCCCCTATAGGAGACTTAACATTATTAACTATTGTCTTTTCAAAGGAAAAGCAGTTTTAATATCAAAGCTATGCAAAGCTTATCTGTCTCCATATTTAATTATGGAAAGCTATAAATCAAATAAAGTTTGCAAAAGTTATTAAAATTATTTAGATTTTTTAATATATCGATAGGTAATAAGTAATTTTACTTATATCAAAAGGATGAAAAAACAATTTTTTCTGGTTTAAATTGTTAAGCCGTCTTTGTGTAAAGATATGTTGAAGTCAAACTGAAAGGCAGACAGAAACGATGAGCTTGAAACCAGCGTGCTTGAAGATGCACAAAACAACGGGTGCTTTCCTTCCTGGCAATGTAAACTCAGATAATTTTGAGCGATTGTCTTCAGTGACAAAGGCTAAGAAAATACATCCCAAATTGTGACGCTTGAAACTTGCGTACAACTAGCCGGCACTTGGTAGCTTATCCAGACAAGTTGAATTTTGAATTGTTGAGGTTGGTAGAGAGGTGGGTTGTGCTGCTTCTGGTAAATTGACTTCTAATTTGAGACAGTTACCACCATTGACTTGTAACTGGTACTCCACCTTATCCATCAATCGATTTATAATTAGCCAACCGTATCCTCCTTCTTGCCTGTCTGTAGGACTCGGAGGGAAGTAGTTGGACAAATTAAACCCCTCACCCCGATCCCAAACTTCTAAAGCAATATCCCTGTCTTTCAGTTCTAAGCGGATGAGAACGGGTAAATAGGGTTGGTCTTTATGAGCGTGACGCACTACGTTAGAGTAAGCTTCTACCAAAGCTAAGCGTAAACGACTTGATTGTTTTGACCAATCAACAGAACCTTTTAGCTGGACTTCCAAGCATCCCAGCAACCAGTTTTCTACGATGGTTAAAAACTTCAAGTCACTTGGTACATGAAGTTCGCTTTTCATTATCTACAAAACCTCCAGCGAAAGTATAGTTTGGTCATCTTCCTGCACTTGGTTGTCTGCCTGGATACGAGCTAGTAGGTGGTTGAGATTGAGAGGTGATGGTTCCTCTTTTAAAAGTTGCCACAAACCCTCATGATTCAGCATAGAATGAGTTACTGTCGGATCGCCACCCACGTGATTTGCAGTTACACTTGTCTTTTGCAAAACTCTTGCTTCAGTAATACCATCACTTGCAAGCAGCAATACATCTCCAGAAGAAAGAACCAACCTACCTGAATTTGCCATCCATAAAGGTAGGATACCCAAGGGGACACCACGTATTTTAAGATACTGGGGAAATTCTGCTGAACTTCCTCGGCACGACCAGAGAAGAGGATAGATGTGCCCTGCATTCGCGTAGACCAATTCCCCAGTATTAGGGGTGTAACGAGCCAAGACGAGAGTAATAAAGCAATTGTTGCTTATCAAATCATCGCTTAAAGCTTGGTTGAGATTGCTCATGACTGCATTCGGCATTGGTGGGTTTTCCTGAGATAATTCTCGGCGCAACACCGAAATGGCACTAGCCATAAACAAAGCAGCAGGAACCCCTTTTCCGGAAACGTCTCCCACCGCCAACCATAAGTCTCCCTTGGGATGGGTAAAAACCTCAAAAAAATCCCCTCCTACCTCTCGTGCAGGATAGCAGCAAGCTTGCACCTTTAAACCCTTGAGATCGGGCATGGTTTGGCGCAGAAGATTATTTTGAATCTGGCGAGCCACCTCTAACTCAGCGTGAATTTGCTGCTGTTTTTCTTGGAGGCGTTGGTAGAGTTTTGCCTGAGAGAGGGCTAAGGCGGCTTGCTCGGCAACACCAGTAATGAGCTTAATATCTTCCTCTTGCCAGTGACGTATATGTTTATACTGAGTAAGAGCCAAGACGGCGAGCAGCTGTTGTTGGTAAACAAGAGGTACAACCAGTTGTTGACTGGCTTTCCCCTCGTGGGTGTATTGAGCCAGTTGATACTGCTTTGTTTCCAACACTTTTTCAATCAAAGGATTGGGGTCGAAGTAACAATTTAATCCCGTAGTTTTTGGCTCCTGGTAGTAAAACAGGTCTAATGTTAAGTGCTCGCCCTCCACAGGTCTTAGCTGACAAAAGCTTGCTTCAAAGGTCTGCCCGATTGTTGCTACTATTTTTTGCAACATACTGTGGTAATCTAAAGACTCTCGAATTGCTGTTGTTACGGCATTAAATAACGATTCTCGCCGTAAAGCATGGCTTAACTCCAGAGTTCTTTTCTTAACAACTCGATATATATCAGCTGCCTGCTCAACGATTTCCTTGAGTCGATCTGGCTTCCAAGGTTTAGTTATGTACTTGAACACCTGACCCGAGTTTATTGCTTCTACCAAATCTTCAACATCTGTAAAACCAGTGAGTAGAATCCGAATAGTGTCTGGAAAACATTCCACGGTATGACTGAGAAATTCCGTCCCGTTCATATCTGGCATTCTCTGGTCAGAGATAATGACAGCCATCTCCCCTTCTTTCTTCAAGATTTCAAGGGCAGTGAGAGCGTTGTTGGCTTTGTATACCTGAAAATCTCGCCTAAAAGTACGGTATAGTCAGCGGTTGCTCTGTCCATCCCCGCCGACGCCGCTTTGACCCCACGAAAAATATTTCCGCCTCCAACGACGATGGCGACCTGAACGCCTGTTTCTATCACCTCTGCTACTTCTTCAGCTATTTCTTTGACCACTTCCGGATCAATTCCGTAGCCTAAGTTGCCCATGAGGGCTTCACCGCTTAACTTAAGTAAAACCCGTCGGTAATGTGTTCCCATGAAGTTACGTTTTATCAAAATTTGAATTTGCCTCCAATTTAAGATAGCAATACGCTGGCTCTCTGTCTCTAGTTACGTATTACTATGGGTGTCCCCACAGGTTCAGTCTCTGTAGGAAGAATTTCCTGTCCTGCTAACAAAGAGGCGATCGCTTCCTTGAGGTAGTGCTGATTGACTGCTGCTGAATTGTGGGGGTTATCATCAATTTGACCTTTATAGCGAACCACACCACTAGCATCAATGAGGAAAGCCATTGGGGTTGTGCTTGTGCCGAAACTACGAGTTACCTCTTGAGTTGAGTCCCATAAATAGGGAAAGTTTAAATCCCTTGCTTTTGCAAAAGCCTGCATATTTTCAAAGCTTTCTGATGGATGGAGCGTACTATCACTGCCATTCATGCCTATGAGCGTAACACCTTGGGAGCCAAATTGGTCTTGAATCTTCTTAAGTCTTTCCACATACAGTTCAACATAAGGGCAGTGGTTGCACATTAAAATGACGCCGACTGCACGGAACTTTTCCAGATATCGACTGAGATGGTGTACCTGAGTGTCAATTCCTGGTATTTCAAAATCTGGTGCGTAGCTTCCTACTGGAGTATTAATTTCTGTTATAGTCATCTTAATTAAACCGAAAGGAACTAGTAACAAGACCGTATAAGTTTTAATCAGCGCCCGTTTCCAGCTTCTAACCACCCCGTGCGCGGATGCTTAATATCCAATTATTTTATAGACTAACTGTGCATACGTAAATTGTAAAACTACTGAAATAAAGGATGAAGTGTAAAGGATGAAGGATGAAGTCAGCCCCGAACGCAAAATTCCACAGATGAAAACAAGAATCTTGCAGGACACGTAGAAATTTTTTATCCTTTCTCCTTTATCCTTCATACTTTTTTAATTACTTCTTCAAAACCACTTGAAAAGAGTTTAAATATCCCGCCATTGAACCAGATATGGTTTTTTGCTGTTTTTTTGTAGTGATGACCATAACCTGATATAAGCGCCCTTCGGCAAAGTACATTCGGTTCCTGGTAATTTTTCCTCCAGTATTGATATACTCAATTTCCCGACCGGGATGACCGTTTGAACTACGAATATCTCGCTGACTGATTAAATTACTTTGTGTAGTTTTTAAAGCCATGTTCTGTGCATCCTGAAAAACTTCTTCAGGGGATGCCATTTGACCGTAGTTATCGGGGAAATCATTATAAGCAACAAGATAAGCCACTTCCTGGTTGGGAGGTTGAGCCACAAAAACTTGTACTTGAATCTCTCCCATGTGAGTTTTTTGAGTTTGAGACTCAATTTTTGGCAAACCGGGCATCAAAACTGTGAAGCGACCATCTGGGGGAGTGAAAATCTTCCATTGCGACTTCACTGGTTGGGCAGCGATTGGCTGAGTTTGAGCACCAGGACGTTTGGATGGTCTTGCTTCGACTGCTGCAGATGCATTAAATAGGAAAGCGGCTGCCAAGAGTGGCAGCAAACTTCTGTTTGTCATAGTTTTTACTTTAAACGTTGCTGCTAGATGTTATAACCTAGTTGCACAAATAGCAGCACCTATTAATCCCACTTGTTGGTTAAGAATAATATGTACGGGGATGTCTTCAAGTAAACTACGCATTCTACCTTTCTGGGTGAAGTTCAAAATGAACTTGTCCTGTTGAATGAGGGGAAGTATTTTCGGAGCAATGCCACCTGCAATGTATAGACTTCCATAAGGTAGCAGTTTTAGCGCTAGGTTTCCTGCTTCTGCACCGTATGCTCCTACGAATAACTCCATTGTTTGTTCTGAAAGTCGATCGGTTTTTTCCACTGCGGCTTTACCAATGAAGGCTCCAGGATCGACGCTTTTTTCTTGCTTACCCGCCTCTTGTTCCCAGGTTCTCACAATTTGGGCTATTTCCGGTGATTCAGCAGTGACTTTGCGATCGCGTAAAAATTGATAAATCGCAACAATTCCCAAACCAGAAACAACGCGTTCTACGGAAACACGTTGGATACCGTGTTTATCCAACAAGTACTTCAAAAGTTGAAATTCTAACTCTGTACGGGGCGCAAAGTCAGCGTGTCCCCCCTCTGAGGAAAAAATTTGATAGCTCGAACCTTGCTTGATTAAAAATCCTTGTCCCAATCCCGTACCAGCACCAATAATGGCAATCGGGGCGTTACTGTTTGGGTTGCCCGTTTGCAAAGTTAGGATATCTTCTGAGGTTAAACCCAAGACACCGTAGCCAACCGCAGCAAAATCATTGATCAGTGTCACTTGGGCAATTCCCAGTTCTTGTTGTAAACGTTGGGTCTCCAGAAACCAAGTTAAGTTGGTGAGCTTGGCTGTGTTGTCTACCACCGGACCTGCGATCGCAAAACAAGCTTTTTGTGGAGTGGTGCGGTGTGAATTTTCTAGAAACTGTTTTACTATAGGTACCAAATCGGGAAAATCACCACTGCGGTACCTTTCTTCATAGACAGTTTTTAAAAGCAGTTGTTCTGACGCCTCGACCAAACGCAAAATTGTTTTCGTTCCGCCAATGTCTCCTGCCAATAGTAATGTCATAGTGCTCTTGAATTTGTTAGTGGATAGTAGTTATACCAATTTAATATGAAGCTGCATAGAAAAGAGCTTCTAAAATAAAGTTATAAGAAGAGATAGATATTACCTGCTCAAGTGTCAGTTGGTCGAATATTTCTTGGATGCGATAGCGTAAGCGCTAACGGCTGAAGCCGTATCGCGTAAAGTCTGTAAAGAAGAGAAAAGTTGATTTTTGAGTGGTTTCTTGAGTAGCTGCCAAAGCCGTTCAATGGGATTGAGTTCAGGAGCTGAAGGTGGTTGATACAGAGGAATAATATTTTCTGGCCAACGAATCGCTGAACTTGTATGAGCGGGTGCTTGGTCAACCTGTAAAATAGCGTAATCATCACCTAATTGTTGAGATAGCCAGTCCAAGAACTGTTGAAAACACTCGCCATTCAATTTTGGATACTCATATTGGGAAGAGTTGATGCACGCTTCCACGCTTCTGCCCATGCTAGCTGGTTGGTATGCTGTGTTGAATCTTGCTGATGATTATAAAGCTTTCCAAGAAGCTGTGAGGAGAACTTTTACCAACACTAACCTTCAGGTGTGGTTCCCTGACGAAGATACAGATAACCATCTGTACAGCACTAATGCAGGATATGCAAGCGGGTTTACTTTCGAGCCGTTTCGATTGTCGGAAAACTTAGATGACTTGAAAACTTACATCACTCGTCTTTGTGAAAAGCACCAGGCTTTCAACAATCTCTCGTGCATTACTCGTAGGTGGTTGGTATTAGGACTCATTGCCAATCGCCACTTCCGAACCCCAATAATTCCCGCATATTGGCAACAGTATATCTGTGACCCAAAGGTGGGTGGGGAAGAACAGCCCGAAGATGAATCAAATAATCTAGATTAGATAATAACCAAGTTGCTAGTTATGCGATAGCTTCGCTACAGCATAGCGGCAGATCGCCTAAGCGCTGCTAGATGTGCGAGTTCAAACACACTATATATTAGGTGATGAGCCTGGGGAAATAGGGGGAACTATCCCCCATGGCATAGACTTTTCAATGTTTTTTTAAACTCTTGGAAAAGACCCTGCAAATGTTTTTCCGCTTTTCTCTTGAGCTATTAAATGACTAATAATATGCTCAATAATGCTATTTAAATTTTTCCGACGACGAATCGAACGATTTGGATCGAGTTGACCATATTTCAAGATTTCTCTTACATTCTCACCTTGCTCAACCAAATAAATTTTGAGTTGTTCTTTACCCTGTCCTCTTAAAATTTCTCTAGATTTAGTTAAGAGGGTTTCACCATTCAATGTATGACTTTCATTCAAATTTTTAACAGCCATATCGTTTGACTCAATTGTTGTTTTAGAGATCTCCTCAGTTTTAGGTAAATTAGTGTTCTTATCCAAATGCTCTTTTATAGCTTTAGCCACTTGTGGGTTTGAGTCTATTACATCTGCAATAAGTCTTAAAAAACTGGCGATTTGTGATAACTCCATTTATTTAACCTACTTTTTGAATAAATTCCTTTGCTAGTTGAGTCATAACTTGATGAGACTCACCATATTTTTGTTTATATGTTACTTGTCCACCAAAGTCCAAAGCCTGTGCTACTTTGGCTTTTTCTGGAATTTTAGTATTAAAAACTTGTGGAAAGAAAGGATTTTCTGTAATAAATCTCATATATTCTGTTTGAGCTAATGTCCCGTTATAACGAGAAAGAATAATACCTAGAGGCTTTAAATTATGACCATTTTCATTATTAAATGCATCAATCCGTCGAAGTACAATATCTAATCCCTGAATTGACATTTTGTTCGGAACACAGGGCATTATGCAAAAATCACTTACCAAAAAAGCACTTTTAATAATTAGGTTGAGATTGGGTGGGCAATCTATCAAAATATAGTCGTAATTTCCTAATAATGGTTTGAGAAGCTCTCGTAATAGATGAACAGGTTTTAATTTCGTTAGAGGATAAAAGTCTGAGGATAAATATTCTTGAATCTCAAATAACACCGGGCTACTAGGTATGAAATGTAAACAGTTAAAAGAGTTTCCATTCCTGACATTAGATACAGAGGATTTGACTACAAAATTACCTTTTTTGTGGTCACTCAAGAAGAACTCAGGATGTTTGAACAAATAAGGTAAAGTTAACCCTCTACTCTCAAATTGAACATTCCAAACATCTTCCGACATTAATGCACTTGTCAAATTAGTTTGAGGATCGAGATCGATAGCAAGCACGCGTTTACGGTACATCGTATCCCCTGCTAGGTATTCAGCTAATGCCATAACAAGCGTAGTTTTGCCTACCCCTCCCTTGAGGTTAGAAATACAGACAACTTTGGCTGACATAGTTTTACAGATTAATGCATCTTAGAAGCTACAGTTATAGGTTTCCCAAGAATTCACACAAAATAACAATTCTGATAATCAAAGGTAACAATATCTTAGGTGATGAGCCTGGGTTTTTGGTTTTGGAGTGCGATGGTGCGGTTCTCCAGTTCAAAGGAGCGAGCCTGTGCGCGATATCGCTGTCCCCTTTGATCCAAAGGTTCCGCGTCCCCACCGTGCTGATGTAAGCGGTGAAAGAATTCTACCGCGAGGTATTATCTAGTTGAAGATTCAATACTTGTCGGTTAAGAGGAACTGGGGTTGCAATACTGCGCGACAGGCACCCGTTGCCCTAATATAACAATATTGAACGGGCGATTACCTTCGGTACGCTTTGCGATCGCCTCCCTTGGGCGCTCTTGCTCCAATAAAACACGAGCAAAGTGCATAGAGCGCTTTAGTAGCGTGCTGTTAGCAGTCCGAAGGCGATAAGCTCCGCATAACGGCTATACTGCCGTATCGCATATTGGGGTTGATGGTATGTCCCCACCGTGCTGATTCGGTGAGGTGAAGGAATTCTACCGAGAGCTATTATCCAGTTGAAGATTGCGGGAATTTTTGAGAAGAAATATATCGTTTTCTTTGATTAAATCACCCGTACAAAGGACTGGTAACCGCTCTTGATATGCCTTGATAGCTATTATATAATCGCGGTCAGCTAATTCTGTTTTGATTGGACGCAGTCTATCGACAACCACGCCAAATAATGTAATTTCTCCACTCATTTTGTCAGCGAATGGTGTTTCAATGTGGGTGACTAATCCTTGAATGGTGATGTTGGGGGCATTGGTAATGAGTGAGCTAAAAATCTCAATTTGAGAGCGATTTTCTGCTAAGGCAAGGGTTTCTAAGACTTCCGCCATCCGCCTCTTAAAGTCAACAATTTCTGGTTTGAGAGGAAGTAAGATTTCAAAATCGTCTAGAGTCCAAAGGTTGGCTTTATCACCCCTGGGTTGCTGTTGATGCCAACCATGCGATCGCAAATAAGTCTCTACTTCTTGGGGGTCGATATATTTAAATTTTTCTACATCCACGTTGATAGCTGTCATAGTGGTTAGCCAGCAGCCGGTGTGACGGCATATACATAAGCATAGCTGAAATCTTCTTTTTAAGTGTTAAGGCTCATTATGTGCGATCGCCTATATCTGAATTGACAAATTTAATATCTTATATCAATTAATTTTTAAGGGCGAACAACCGTTCGCCCCTACCCCAGGCATCCGTAACCTAAATATGTCAATATTGTAAAGCTGACTCCACCCGTTTGATGCTACAC
>NZ_BAAFZH010000035.1:0-32661 GCF_054684315.1 Scytonema sp. NUACC21
GGACTAATGACCAATGACCAATGACCAATGACCAGTTAACAATTTTTTAGAACTTCTAATAATTCACTAGGGCGATCGATTAAAAAATTAGGATTTTGTTGTGCAAGCACTTCTTGTGAATTGAAGCCCCAAGTGACTGCTATCACCTTAATATTTGCTCTTTTAGATGCTTCTATATCTCGGGTTTCATCTCCAACATATATGACTTCTTGAGGTTTTATTTGTTTTTGTTTTAATACGTTGTTAATTATTGTAGTTTTACCAAAAATAGTGACTCCTGAATAAATAAACTCAAACAGATCGTCAAGTTCATTGGCTTTCAGAAAATCTATGACATTGTCTTGAGAGTTAGAGGTAATAATGCCTAATCTGTGACCTTCACTCTTGAGTTCTATTAGGGCTTCTTTGATACCTGAGATTGGCTTTAATTCTTTAATTGTGTTTTTTAACGCTGTTTTAACTCTCTTCACTAGAAACGGTATTTTAAAAATTGAAATGCCTGAATACTTAATCACTTCTCTAGAGCTTAAGTTTCTTAAAAGGGTAAGTTCTTCTTGAGTGATTGGTATATAGCCAAACTCTTGAGCAAGTCGGTTGGCAATACCTACAAGAGCATCAAGCGTATCCGCAACCGTACCATCAAAATCAAAAATAATTACTTTCTGGGTCATTCTACCGCCTGGTGCAATGCCTCTAGATTGGTACGAGCATTTCGTCGTAACATTTCTGGCTTAATCCGTCGCAATGCCGAGGCTGGGAATCGCCTATCCCACTCTCGGTCTGATATTTCCGCTAATTCTACCAACTTCGGTGCAATATTCCCAGGGTACGGTTGAAACTCTACAACATCTGTTTCTTTGGCAAAACGTTGGTTCCAAGGACAAACGTCTTGGCAAATATCGCAACCTGCTACCCAGCCTTGTAAATGGGGTTTCACTGTCTCAGGTAATTTTTCATTGCGATTTTCAATTGTATGGTAGGCTATGCAGCGATTGGCATCTATGACAAATGGATCGGTAATAGCACCTGTAGGACAAGCCTCTATACAGCGAGTGCAGTTCCCGCAATGTTGGGTGTGGGGGCGATCGCATTCCAACTCCAGATTTGTCAGCACTTCTCCTAAAAAGACCCAAGAGCCATATTCTCGAGTTATGACGTTGCCATTTTTAGCAATCCAACCTATTCCGGCTTTTTGCGCCCATACTTTATCTTGAACCGGACCAGTATCTGCATAATACCGAGCTCGGGCTTTGACTTCGCGTTCTTGCAACCAGAGTGTTAGGGCTTTGAGCTTTTTGTGCATCACCTTATGATAGTCGCGTCCCCAAGCATAGCGAGAAATTTTGGCATATTCTTTTCCTTCAGGGCGCTGATGGGGTGTGTAGTAGTTGAGAGCCACACAAATTATAGAACGCACCTCTGGCATGACCCCAAAAATGTCTTGACGTTTGGGATTAGCCATCCATTCCATATCAGCATGGTAACCCAATGCCAGCCATGCTTGTAATCGTTGACTTTCTGCGGTTTCACCCTCATCTGCAGCAACAATTCCTACCCTGTGGAACCCCAAGCTCAGGGCTTTTTCTTTAATGTCACTGCTATTTGTTCCTGGGGATCGATTCATTTATCTTATCTCAGATTTGCCACGGCTATGGCTCCATTATTCTATATCAGTCAGTCAATACTCTTATTTCTTTTCCCTACAGATATTATATGTAAATTTTATTTGCAATTTGTAAATTAATAATGCAATATGTAAATCAAGGGGCAACACAAAAAGAACACAAGCCTCACACGATAGCAGCAAACTAACTAATCGACTGTGGTGCCATCATGACATTCTTTACTGATTCAACACAAAGCAACTTCTACAGTGCTTTCAACTACAGCACCCAGCCAGGTGATGCTGTTTCCTCCTCCATCGCTGTATTTAAGAGTCTGAGCGTGGATGACCAGTTGGCAGTACTCTGGTATGCTTACACCGAAATGGGTCGTTCCATTACACCAGCCGCTACAGGTGTAGCACGTTTACAGTTAGCCGAAGGTTTATTAGATCGGATTAAAAAGATGTCTCACTCCGAACAGTTACAGGTCATGCGCGACCTGGCTGCTAAGAGAGATACTCAAGTTTCTCGCTCCTACGGTATTTTAAGCAACAACACAAAATTAGCTTTCTGGTACGAGTTATCAGAATTGATGGTTAAAGGTTTCGTCGTTCCCATGCCCGGTGGCTATCAACTCTCTCGTGATGGCGTAAAGGTGTTGGAAGAACTCAAGCAATTGGACTTCGGCCAACAAATTACTGTCTTCCGTAAAGTAGTAGCAGACATGGGCGTAGACCCCCTAGCTGACTAATCCCTACTTTATCCTCCCAACTTTCCAATTCTCGTTCCCTATTTCCCTTTAGGGAACGATTCTTTTTAAGGGTTAGTAGTTAGTGGTTAGTAGTTAGGGGTTAGTAGTTAGTGGTTAGTGGTTAGGGGTTAGGGGTTAGTAGGGTAGGGACTGCCTACCATTATTAACAGTGCCTACCAACAATATAACCATCTTCCATCTGCAGATTGATTTCCACTGACAAACATTAATACGCCAAAAGCAGCTTTTATCAGCAACTGCTTTTCTATACAAATTAATAATTGAGCTAACGTGCTATAGGTATATCTATGACTGCTGCCAATCCCACACCTACAAAGGTAGGCGAACCATTTCAAATTGAGGGAGTTACAGAACCAACCATACTAAGTTACTTTCAAACTTTGAATGCAGGAGATTTTGAGCAAACCGCTGCTTTGTTTGCAGAAGATGGAGTCATGCATCCCCCATTTGAATCTGGTCTTGTTGGGCGAAATGCGATCGTCCATTACTTGCAACAGGAAGCTCAAGACCTGAAAGCTTATCCCCGTGAAGGGATTTCTGAAGAATTGGATGGGGAACAAATTCAATTTCAAGTTACGGGCAAAGCCCAAACATCTTGGTGTGGCGTCAATGTTTTATGGTTTTTTACACTCAACCAACAACGACAAATTGTCTATACAAGGATTAAGCTTTTAGCTTCTCCCCAGGAATTACTTGCTTTAAAAAGATGAGGTAAGTAGGTCGGTAAGAAAAAACGTAACTGGTAAGGGTCGTCCCCAGTCATCTGTCATTGGGAGCCACTGCGTTGCTCTGGTTTCCAGAGTTGTAGCAAGTGGCGTTCATTAGTAAGGGTTTCAGATGCATTTACATGTACTGATGCTTCTTCCATCATTGATGCCAGCCTGACTCTGGTTATGGGTGGCGACTTAGTTAAGGTCATGGCTTGGTATGACAACGAGTGGGGTTACAGCCAGCGCGTTCTCGATTTAGCAGAATTAGTAGCCGAAAAATGGTCCAAGTAGTCCTTTGTCCTTAGTCATCGGTCATTTGTCATTTGCTAAAAACCAAGGACTAAGGACTAATGACCAAAATGTTGAAATCCCCGACTGAGAGTCAGAACTTGGTCGGGAATTTTTTTATCTGAATTACGTAAAATTACTGTTGACTCAGGCGCGATCGCTCCTATGATTGCAGCTTTATTCCCAAGCTTTTGTACAATGTTCTGGGCTGCTGGTTTTGGCAAGCACAACACGAGTTCAAAATCTTCTCCACCGTATAAAGCGTATTCCAGTGCTTGTTCCTTTGTCAGCCACCAATCAAATGCTGCTGGTAGAGGAATTCGATCCCTATCAATAACAGCCCCAACTCCACTGCTGCGGCAAATTTGTACTACAGCATCTGCTAAACCGTCACTGCTATCCATTCCGGAGATGGGGAGGGAGGGGGGATCGAGGATTTCCCAGAGTATGGGTAGAACGTCTAATCTGGGAAATGGTCTTTGATGTGCTGCGATCAGTTCTGCGCGATCGCTGTCACTGAGTTGTTTTCCTAGTTCGGGATGTAGAAGCAATTGCAAGCCAGCTGCTGACGCTCCATGGACGCCTGTCACAATAATGACATCTCCTACTTTCGCTTTGTCGCGTCGAATGGTACGCGATGGGTTGACTTGACCGAATGCGGAAATAGCTATCGTTATGGTGGGCGATCGTACTATATCCCCACCGACAATTGGTGTATTGTGCTGTCCCAAACATTGTGTCATTCCCTGGTACAGTCGCTCTACCCAACTCACAGAAACATCACCGGGGAGTCCTAACCCCACAGTAATGCCTAATGGAGTTGCCCCCATTGCCGCTATGTCAGATAAATTTGCCGCAGATGCTCGCCAACCAACATCTTCTGGAGAAGTCGTGAGATCGCTAAAATGCACACCATCAACCAAGACATCAGTAGTTACCACTAAAGATTGACCGGGTTCAGTAGAAAGCACAGCCGCATCATCCCCAATAATGTCTGAAGGGCAATAACGCTGCAATATTGTTAAAAGCCCTTGTTCTCCGATATCTTGAACTCGCAAAGAAGATAATTCACTATTCACAAACCCTCTTTAAAATTACAATATCGTCTGAATAATTTCCTTGATTAAGTTACGATAAAAGTAACGCTTTGGAGTCTGTTGGTATGGTCACCATACCAACAACTACTCTCACCTTTGAAGAGTATTTAACCTATGATGGAATGGGTTTTCACTATGAGTTGGTGGATGGCAGGTTGGAACTCATAAACCCACCCACGATTCAACATTTTCTAATCGCCGATTTTAATGACTGTCGAACAAGTATTTGCTGCCAGTCATCTTGGTTAATCAGCTATCAGCTAATAGCTAATAGCTGATAGTTGATAGCTATTTACGCAACATTGGGTTCGATTAAATTTTCTGTCCCTTGAATCACTTTGGCAGATTCAATTTTGTCACCTGCTTTCAGTTGATCCAAAACTTCTTTCCCTTCAGTCAAATAACCAAAAACGGCATAGCGACCATCTAAAAGATTGCGTCCTGCTGGAGTCAGTTCTGGCTCAAATAAGAAGAAGAAGAATTGTGAAGAACCACCATTCACATCACCTTCGGGACGCGCTAATGCCAAAGCACCAAACGCGGAAAAAGGAAGGACTGGTAAATCCGTATAACGACCTGCCTGTTCTAAAGTGATACCGTATGTAGGTTCTTTATCACCTTGTACGAGGACTTCTAGTGGAATAGCACGGTATTTGCCTGTTTTCGGATCGATAAAACCCACTTCCTTCCCTGGTGGATCTCCAGTTTGCAACACGTAGGATTCTTCAGAACGAGTAAATTCCAAGCCATTATAAAAACCACGTTGCACCAAATCCACAAAATTTCCAGCAGTGACAGGGGCGCTATAACCATCTACAACGACAGTCAGGTCACCTTTACTGGTTTTGATTTCTACAGTTGCACGACCTTTGAGTTGGGGTAAATTGCTATATTCATCTGGTACTTCAAAGGGGTATTCCTTGACCATTGACTCTTCTAAAAGACTCACCAAATTTAGCAATTTAGCCCGTTGTTCCCAAACTTTTTCTTTATCTTTTGTTTTAACAACTTCTTGCAAAGTGTTAACGCCAGACTTCAACTCAGAAATCCAAGCCTCAGCTTGCGGTTTTTTTTCTTCTGAAACACTGGCTAATAGTTGGGCGGGTTTATCAAGAATGCGCGATGCTTTGCTCAGGTCTTTAGAGATAGCGCCCCAACGTCTATTTGCTCGCAGTTGGTTGGATATGTCTTCTAAACTCTCTTGCAATTGCCGCACTGGTTTATTATCTATTGGAAGTGCGTACCGCAAAAGAGCCCTACCATCAGTAATGGCATTTCCGGCAGGTAGCGCAGCACGACAAGATGGTGTCCACCCAGCTGTACTTATTCCTAAAAATAGGGTTACCAGCAGCAATGCAATGAGGCTGTTATGCAGCCAGGATTTCAAGATTTTGGACATGGGATGGCTTCAATGCAACATCAGATTGTTAACAAGATTTAACTCATCAATAATCTTCCCACAGTACTGCAAACAGTTTAGTTCTTAGTTTCAAAGGTATATTATTTTACTATTAAGAGGGAACGGGGAACCCGGTTTGATTCTGAACAACCGGGTCTTAGTGGTGACTTTAGATATTCCTATCAATCCTGCCTAAACAACCCCAGTAATGGACCAAGAATTAAACCAAACACAAAACCACCAATA
Organism: Scytonema sp. NUACC21; assembly: GCF_054684315.1. Classification (NCBI taxonomy): domain Bacteria; kingdom Bacillati; phylum Cyanobacteriota; class Cyanophyceae; order Nostocales; family Scytonemataceae; genus Scytonema; species Scytonema sp. NUACC21. The sequence continues at coordinate 6,117 of NZ_BAAFZH010000035.1, forward strand.
TGAGCCCAATAGGCGACTCCTCCTGTCTCCATACTCATGGCGGATGGTTGTAAGCTAGCCAGACCGGATATCACATTTTGGACAATAAAAATTCCTATAAGGAGCATTGCAGGAACTCTGATTGTAGTAATAAAAAAGCCCAAAAAGACTAATGAAACAACTCCTGTACGGGGAAAGCGGATAATGTAAGCACCCAAAACTCCTGCAATGGCACCACTTGCCCCCAAAGAAGGAATTGCGGAATTTATACCAATTATCCACTGACATAAAGCTGCTAGAGCACCACAACTCAGATAGAAAATCAGGTATTTAAAATGACCCAAGCGATCTTCAATATATAAGCCAAAGATGTTTTACCCGTTCCCGGTTTTCCTGTAACTAACAAAGGTCGTCTTAAATACAGGGCTGCATTTACCATATTAATAACAGTATTTCTGTCATTACTTTGATCGGTGTGAATCCGGAAACTTTTCCCCCGTTCCTCATTCCTTATATTCTGCTCTAGTCCATTACAAAAATTTTGCCAGCGTTGCTCAATTTCTTCAACTATCTCATCATCTGCACCCAAAAATTTCCGCCAGTTTGGGGGAGGAGGAAGACGGTTAATATTATCGTGCGGTGTACTATTGCCTTGAAAAATTTTCCAATCAGTCATGTTTTTAAATTCACCTCATGATTATTGTCCGGGGGGTTTTAATTCAAGCATGACATCAGGGGTAAGACGATGGGGGTCTTCCCATAGAACGGCTAAATGAAAACCTAAATGTTCCTCTGTTTGAGCATCTGCTTTTTCTCTAGTTTGTCTAACTGATTCACATAAATGACATAATGGTTTAAAAGTTAATATTTCATCTATTGCAGCCACTTGAGCGAAATTAGGAAGATCGCGTCTTGTCCAAAGCGCAATTGGTGTTGTGCTGTGTAAGATGGCTTGAAATAAATCCCTAGTTTTGGCTTTTGGGGGAGCGCAAGTTACCTTAAGTCCAATTTTTTCCTTTAAACTATTTCTCAACGACTTCCAATTAAAAGTTTCCATTTCTTCCAGATGTTCAAATAGTTCTTGAATTGGTTCGTTGTGTAAAACAGTTTTAACCTTTTTCCAACACTTATACCAATCAGACAGATACCGATCTAAATAGTCAAGATTCAAACGTTCTAGCGATCGCAGTCGAATTGGATACTTAATACCTAAAGTTATTTCCTCTACAATTGGGTCAGAAATTTTCCAGCGATCTACCTCTGTACTCATCAAATCCATAGGTAAAAATAATTCAATAATTAACTGATATTGTTTACCTCTAAGATATGTTAAACTTGTCTTCAGAAATTTGTTCAGTTGTTTTGGTATGTCATGAAATTTACATAGCGTTCCCTGTTGCCCTTCATCTTTATCAAGTAATGATGTAAACTTAGATAAATCATTTCCTGGTACTGAGTCATCAATAATTAACCAAGCATTCAGTAAAAACTGTTCATTCTCATCATCACAGCGCTCAAGGGTAGCGATTAAATAGGATTCAAGTTGTCCTTCTTTGTTAGAAAAAAAATCTGTTGAGAGTTTGTTTCCATTGTCTTCTGAGTGCTTTTTTGATGCTAGTGCTTTAGCAATCCCGCTCAATTTATTACGAATCTCTTGAGGAAGATTTTCATCTTGGCTTAATCTATTAAAAAACTCAAACAATCTTCTAAATTCATCAAGTTCTTGTAATATTTGTGTAATATTATTTCCCTCTAAATTCCATACACTGGCATCGGGAGGTAAAGCGTCTTGATACGCTTGTTGAATACTCTCTGGAGGGATACCAGAAAAATCTAAATCTCTTAAAGATTCTTGAGAAAAATTAACAAATTTTTTGTCTTTAGACAGCAATTGAATAAATGTACAATTTTCATAAACATTACGCTTATCAATATCTCTTCCGGCTGCGTCCCCACCCTGAGTTTTTTGATGAATACTGCTTGCTGCTTGAATGGCTTTAACTAAGGCTTCTATCGCTTCCTCATCCCACTGTTGATAAATGCGATCGCCTATATGAATATCTTTTCCTTCTCCAATCTTGACATTATACTTACCCAATTGGAGAGTTAGTAGGCGATTATCCGCAGCACTTAACGCCTGACGCAACAGGGATAACTCTGTTTCAGAGTGTTGTCCTTCGGTAATCCTGTCAATAATCCGTTTTAAATCTTCATCTGTCATGGCTTAAGATATAGGGGATTGGGTAAGGCGATCGCTCCTCAAGTTTATCCATACCTTCTAATTGCAGGATATGTACACATCCCAATATATCCCCTGCGACTATAGTTGTATTATCTGGGGCAACAGTACAAGTGAGGAGGGTACTATCCGTACTGAAACTAGCGATCGCTTTTCCTTTCTCCAAATCCCAGACCTTTAAGGTGCGATCGCTAGCAACGGAAACCACTTTTGAACCATCAGGAAAAACCGAAACGCTGAGGACTTGTGCATTATGACCTTTGAGAGTATCGATTTCTTTACCAGTGGCTAAATCCCAAATTTTGAGGCTGCTATCCCAGGAAGCAGAAATTACCTTTTTTCCGTCTGGTGTTACTGCTACACCCCAAACCCGGTCTTCATGACCTGTTAAAGTGCGAATTTCTTTGCCATTTTCAATATCCCACACTTTGAGCGTGCAGTCGTCAGCAGCAGAAATTGCCCAATCTCCGTTGGAGGTAATGGTTACAGCTTGGATACCCTTACTATGACCTTGCAACGTTTGTAACTCAGTACCGCATACCTTTTGGCTCAAAAAAAACAAAATCTGGCTATGGACGGTAGTAAATCATTTTTACTCTTGGAATTTTGGCTTGGGTATTAGGAGACCATAGCGCAGAAACTTTTAAGCCTTTGTGGGATATAGTTTGCTGCTGGCATTGTTATTTTTACGTGACTGACGGTTAGTTTCCTCAACGAACCAAATTAATCGTAATTTCCAGAGATAAACTACTCCAAACTTTATCTGCTGTTAATACAGCTAAATTTAAGCGTTTGCCTAAAGCAAGACAAGCTCTATCACCTAATGATAATCCTGAACTTTTAGTTAAAGAGCGAAATTTAGCTATGTTTATAGCATCTTCTTCGCTACAAGCAATTATTTCTAGACTATTTGGTAATAATCCTTCATCTCTTAATTGTTTAATAATGTCGTCTGGTGATTCTCCTAAATCTACAACTTTTGATAATACCTCTATCCAATTAATAATACTTATATAGCACCCATCAATCAAGGCATTTTCTACAATTTCTGCTCCTGGTTCATCTCTAAGATAAGCTAAAAGGGCAGAAGCATCTAACACAGATTTATTCACTTAAGTACTCCTGTCTACGTTCTTGAATGAGTTCATCAACCAAGTTTCTATCAGGTAATTTATCTTTTAATAAACCTCTTAGTTTTTTCACTTGTTGTTTAATGCTGACTAATTGGATTTTTCCGTTGTCTTCAAGCGTTAGAATTAGACGATCGCCTGATTCTAAATTGAGTGTTTGTTGGATTTCTTTAGGTAAAGTTAAACGTCCTTCCGGCTCAATATCAAGTGTATATTGTGCATTGCCCACCCTACTACTTCAAGGGGTGGGTGTGTCAATAACCCTTTAATTTAAGTAAACCTGTCCGCTTTGTTGAATTCTAATGACACCTTGCTCGTTAGTGGGGTTTGCCTGTTCATTCAAAGAAAACTCTATCAATCCAGACTGAGTGGACACTGGAATCACTTGTACAAAACCATTATCTTGGCGAACAGTGGTGATAGTCACGGGTACTGGTAAGTTTTGCAGTACCACTTCTTGTCCTCCTGCAAGAATGCGTCGGTCTGTGTGTCCAATGACTTCGTAGTTAATCACAGCGTTTGTGTCATTCTTGATTCTGACAGAGACTTGTCCATTTGTAGGGGTAACAGAAGCGATGGGGGATTGTTCCTGTTGTGGTAGTGGCGTTACAGTTGCAGAATTTTGTCTGCCGGAGTAGTTTTGATTGTTCCCAGAGGGTGCTTCACCACCAACACCCAACCTTATCTGTTCTTCTGTTGGGTTAGCAGGAACAACATTTACAGCCGCATTACCTTGAGATGATAACTGTTGGGTTATGGCATTGGCTGGGCATCCTTGAGGAACCAAAACTCTGTTATTGTGAGGTTCTTCGTAGAAAATGCTAGGGCAGGGGTTAACTTTGGCATTTGCTCTTTGTTGAGGTTGGGAGACTTGCTGAGCTAATGTTAGAGGAATAGCTGATAAACCAATAAGCAATCCTCCACAAATAGCACCGAAAATTTGTGCTGATTTGTTTAAAATTGGATATGAATTGTTCATATTTTTCTCCTGAGAAATGTATAGAAAATAGTTTTTATAAATGCACTCGAGGTAATAAGTTAAATATAACAATTATTAATACTTTCTTACTCTAACTATAGAGATGAAAACAAATAGTAGCTTAAATAAGTCTTTCTACCCCAAGTAAGAAGTTTGTCAACTTTTATGACATCTTTCATTCTTTAAAGAAGGTGAGTTTAGACAAACAAAGCCCGCTAGTGCGGGCTGTGGAATGATGGGAATTCACAGTGATGGTTGCAGGCTTATTTAATTAAGCTTCTTCCCAAAGTTGACGAACATGGTCGGGTAACCAGCTTGCTATTTCCTGGATTCTTTCTTGCGATAATTCGTCTTTGGTGGCAGAAAACACAGCTTTAACGACCATTTCGCGGTCTACATTTGCTTGCAATCCACCTTCATTTGCAACTCTAAATAAAAAGCGGTCGGAATCGATTTTGAAAATACCAGGACCTTGCCAAGGTGGACGAACACGGCTGAGGAAGCCTACGAGGGGATTGGTATCTCTCCATAACTCTGCAATTTCCATTGCCAGAGATTTGTCTTCTGTGATTTCAGCTGGTTTGTGCAGTTCGTCTGCAACTCGGTCGGCAGCTTCTGTCGTCATCAAGTCGCGCATGACTCGATAAACGACTTCGGTTATGTCCCTAGCGTCAAAGATATCCTCAAGGTTGCCCCTCAGCATCACCTTCTCTAAAAAAGGCATATCTTTTGTAGCGATGGGAACTGCGGGTCCTTCTCTTAGTGCTTTAGGAGGGTTTGCCTCCATTTTTTCTAGCATTTTCTGACCTTTTTCAGTCAGTTCTGCCTTTTTAAAGGTGATTAAATGAGGCAAAGGACCATCTGCTGCACCAAAGGTATTGGCGATTCTAAAGTCAACTTCTTTGGGATTCGCTACATCAGGAACGTCTTCCTGATTACCGTAGGCATTACCCGTAAATTCTGCATTGATATAATGCATTTGGTTCAGGTAATCCAAATGACCTAAAAGGTCAGTTGGAGTCATCTCTCTGCCCGCTAAGTCGGTTTCTGTAAAACCAACTTCGTGCATTTCGTCCCCAGTTTCTTGTATTTTTTTTAGTATAATATAAGCGACATCTTCTCTAATGGGAATTGTCATCTAACCCTCCTTCATGCATTGTTTTTAATGCATTGAATTTGAAGTCATTTTTGCCAAGAGTAAACTAGCAGCTTGCAAAACTACCGCGAAGGTGAGAGGAATTCTAAAAGTAGTTTGCAAAACTGCTAGAAGTTGAATTTATGGCTCACTTCATCAAGCATTGCCATTAAATTAGTAGGTAAAGCGATCGCCATACATCTGTCACAGGAAACACCTTTTTATCTGCCATGAGAAGCATTTGCAATTTTAGGTGTTAGGAGTTAGGAGTTAATGGTTAGTGGTTAGTAGGAAGACAACTAACTACTAACCTAACTGTCAAGAGTGACGGGTAAAGTGACAGTAACAGTGGTGCCAATGCCTTGAGTACTTTCTACTTGAATAAGACCTTGATGGTTTTGAACAATTGCTTGAGCGATTGCCAACCCCAAACCAGAACCAGTTGAACTTGGCGAACGCGTGTTTCCTGCGATGTGGGTACGTGCGGGATCGACACGATAAAATCGGTCAAAAAGGCGAGGGATTGCTTCTGCAGGAATACCAACTCCGGTATCCATCACCTGAATTTGTAGATAGGCATTGCTATGACGCAGCCCGGAAACACGGTTTGTTGCGTCTATACGTGCCAGTGCAACACTTACTTCTCCTGTGGGTAAAGTGTACTGTAAAGCATTGGCAATTAAATTTGTAAACAACCGCACGAGTTGGTTCCAGTCCCCAACAATCGTAAACCAATTATCCAGTAATTCATGGCTAGTTTGTGAAGCAGGGGGGTCAATTAAATTTAGAGATAGGGTTATACCTTTTTCTGTTGCTAAGAGTTGTTGCTCTTCAACGACTTCCATTAACAAAGCATCAATAGGACAGGGGGAAAAAATTTCTTTGCCAATCCCACTATCTTGCCTTGCTAAAAATAGTAAATCATTCACTAACTTACCGAGGCGTTGTGTCAGTCTTTCTACAACTTTTAATTGTTGTTTGTAGTGAGAGGGAGTAATACTTTCTGTTTGTGCTAACTCTAGATCGGCAAGAGCAACTTGGACATTAGTTTGAATCAAGGTAATAGGGCTTCTGAGTTCGTGAGAAGCATCAGCAGTAAACTGTTTGAGGCGTTGATAGGACTCGCGCACTGGTTCCATTGCTTTACCTGAAAGAAACCAACCGCTTGCTGCAACGGAGATGACCATCAATCCAGTCCCTAATGCTAGGTCAAAAATTAACTGGCGGCTGGGTTTGGTAACTTCAAACCAGGGATGGCTGACGCGCAGATACCCCAAAACTTGCCGACCCATTTGCACTCGTTCTGTTACTTGTCGCAGGAGCAGGGGAGGGGGAGTGGGAGAGTGGGGGGCTTGCTGTGCCTTTGCTCAAAACAACCTCAAGCGTCGCTTGGCATACTCATCAATTGCCCACATGGGATTTGTCCTGATTGGTATTGCCTCCTACACAGAAATGGGCATCAGCGGTGCAATGCTGCAGATGGTATCCCACGGTTTGATTGCTGCGAGCTTGTTCTTCCTCTCCGGTGTGACTTACGAACGGACTCACACTTTGATGATGGACAAAATGGGCGGTATGGCAAAAGTTATGCCCAAAACCTTTGCTCTCTTCACAGCAGGTGCGATGGCTTCTCTAGCACTACCCGGAATGAGCGGTTTTGTGGGTGAGTTGATGGTATTCCTGGGAATTGCGACAAGCGATGTTTACAGCTCTAGTTTCAAAGTTGTTGTTGTGCTTCTATCAGCAGTTGGTGTGATATTGACTCCGATTTACTTGCTGTCCATGCTACGTGAAGTTTTCTACGGTAAGCAAAGTCAAGAATTGGTTTTAGATGCTGTAGTACAGGATGTCAAGCCTCGCGAACTGTTCATCACTGCTTGCTTATTAGTTCCCATCATTGGCATCGGCTTCTATCCCAAACTAGCGACACAAACTTATGATGTGAAGACTGTGGCAGTCGCAATGCATGCCCGTCAAGTTCTACCAGTTGTTGCCGAACAGCAACCAACAAGTTTATATTCCCAAATTTTTACAGCGCCCACGTTGGCGGATTCAGAAATTCCAGGGTTGGTTAATATTGCTGAGTAAATATCTGTTCCAAGAGGGCTGGTGCTATTAATTCATAGGAGAAAAATAAGGTGGGGGTGATTTGGCGATCGCCCCCACTAATATTTACAACCGTTGTCAGGGAGAACGATCGTTTGCTGCTGTTTGTCAGGGCGAACGCCCGAGAGCCTCTACCGTAAACTCGTTAAATAATTGCGCCAGCCCCCATATTGGGAAATGTCTTGTGCGTTTAGAATCCCATAAGGTTCACATAAAAACCCTTTGACAGAGGAACCATCTTCCAAATCCAAGGTGCCAATCGCTAGGGGTGGGGGTACTGCGGCGACAAAAGTACCGAAACCTTCTGCACTCAGTTGCCAAACTTCTACCTCAATGCCTACTCCAGAACCATCAAGAACTTTAACTAATCCAGGTTTTGGGGGTTGGGTATTGTCAAGGGCGTAGAAGCGATAGGTGGGAGCGGTTTTGCAAGTTTTTAGTAAGGTCGCATGGCGCTCTTGCAGCTGATAATTCAACGGTTGCCCGGTAAGATGGGCACCGACGACAGCAAGACTAATTTTATCGGTGGATATATTTGACACGCAAAAATTCCTCACAGAGTTATTCCACAGGTGGTGCCCATGTGATGGTGATAGCGAGCACCCAATTGACACAGTGCCTTGTCTTGAAACGCTTGCCCCATTAAAGTGATGCCACCGGGCAAACCATTAGGACAAAAGCCAGCCGGAAGGGCGATCGCGCACAAGTCCAGCAAGTTCACGAAATTGGTATAGTAGCCTAGGTTAGTGTTGAGGGCAATCGGGTCGGCTTCTACTTCTGCTTTGGTGTAGATAGTTCCCGCAGTCGGCAATGCCAAAACATTGACTTTTTGCCATTGTTGTGCTGCTTCTTTCTTTAGTGCTTCTAGAGTGTAAAAACCTTTGAAGGTATCCACCGCCGTGTAGTGCAAACCATTGCTAATAATATGGCGCACAATGGGATGAATGGCATTAGCTTGAGTTTCAAAGAAGGATTGAATGGCGGCGAGCCGTTCTGCCACCCAAGGTCCGGAGTAGAGCAAGTTAGCAACTTGATGAAAGGGCTGAAAATCAATTTCAACACGCTTCCCACCAATCTCCTCTAATCGCTGTAATGCCTGCTCGTACAATTCCGCCACTGCTGCATTGCCAAAGAAATTCAATTGATTTGCCTTGGGCACTCCAAAGGAAAATGATGGTGGAATTGCTGCGGTTTGTGGTGGAACTTCGCGGGAATAACTATCGGAGGCATCACAGCCACTGGCTACTTGCCATAGGAGTCCAGCATCTTGGCAATTCAATGTAAAAATGGAAACACAATCAAGGGAGCGACAGGCGGGCACTACCCCGGACATACTCAAGACACCTCTAGTGGGTTTGAGTCCGATAATGTTGTTAAATGCCGCTGGAACTCTTCCAGAACCTGCTGTATCGGTACCCAGGGAAAAGCTGACGAGCCCCGCTGCAACAGCTACGGCGGAACCAGAACTAGAGCCACCTGCAATATAATCCTCATGGAAAACGTTGCTACAGGCTCCATAGGGCGATCGCACACCCACCAATCCCGTTGCAAACTGATCCAGATTGGTTTTGCCGATAAAAATTGCCCCAGCTTGAAGCAAGCGATCGACGACAGTTGCCGTTTTTTCGGGGATGTAACTGTAAGCAGGACAGGCAGCAGTCGTAGGGATTTTTGCCACATCGATGTTATCTTTCACGGCGAAAGGTATACCGTAGAGAGGCAAGTCGTGTAAATTTTTGCCAGCGAGGGTTTGAGCTTGAGCCAGCGCCTCTGCTTTTGGTAATAGATGAATCCAGACAGCATCGTTTCCCCGTGCATCAATGCGGCGATAGACTTCCTCAATGACATCCGTTGGTTGCAATTGACCGCTGCGATAAGTTTTGAGGAGTGATTCAATATCCAGACCGATAAAGTTTATCATGTTGTCTCTCCTCGAATAATTGCCAATATCTGTCCGGCGGTCACGAGTTGTCCCGGTTCGCAAAGGACTTCTACCACCGTTCCTGGGTCATCTGGAAGCAAGGTCATTTCCTGTTTCATTGCTTCCAACACGATCGCACTCCTATCTTCAGCGATGCGATCCCCCGGTTTGATTAACACCTGCCAGACGTTTGCCGTCGTTGGTGCGGTTAGGGCGTAGCAATCATCGGGAATAGTCATTGCAGGTGCTGGTGCAGAATCCACAGGAGCAATTGCGCTTTCCTCTGGGGTTGTGGCTGTCCAGCGATCGCGTTCTTCTCGAAAGGCAATTTGCTGGCGGGTTTTGAATATCGTCGCCTCTGCTGCAATTTCCTGCAAAAACTGTTGATAGTCGCGAAATTTAAACGTGGTTTCTTCTACCTTGAGTTTGAACTTACCTTCAATAAAATCCTCTCGGAGCCGCACGAGTTCTCCATGAGAAACCGGATAAAATCGAATTTGGTCGAAGAATCGCAACAGCCAGGGTTTACCATCTTTAAAATCCGCCGTTTGTTTGTAGCGATTCCACATCTGCACGTGCTAGATGGTTATCTACGCAATCGTGCGGCAAAACTGGGCGCAAATTTGATTAATGCCACTGTTCATAAACTCGATATTCCCACCAACAATACCGATCCTTATACCATTCATTACGTAGACCATACACAAGGCAGCGCCCAGGGAATTGCCAAAACCCTAAAAGTCGATTTGATTATAGGGGCAGATGGAGCTAACTCTCGCATTGCTAAAGAAATGGATGCGGGAGATTATAATTATGCGATCGCTTTCCAAGAGCGAATTCGTCTTCCCCAAGACCGAATGATGTACTACGAAGATCTCGCCGAGATGTACGTCGGTGATGATGTTTCTCCAGACTTCTACGCTTGGGTTTTCCCCAAATACGACCACGTTGCGGTTGGTACTGGCACAATGCACGTTAACAAGGCGAGTATCAAGCAACTACAAGCTGGTATTCGCGCCCGTGCTGCTAAAAAACTCGCTGGCGGTAAAATTATCAAGGTCGAAGCACACCCCATTCCCGAACATCCCCGTCCTCGCCGTGTCGTGGGCAGGATTGCTTTGGTAGGTGATGCTGCCGGATACGTTACCAAATCTTCTGGTGAAGGCATTTACTTTGCTGCCAAATCCGGACGGATGTGTGCTGAAACCATAGTAGAAATGTCCAACGGTGGTAGCCGCATTCCTACAGAAGCTGACCTCAAGGTCTATCTGAAGCGTTGGGATAGGAAGTACGGTCTGACCTATAAGGTTTTAGACATACTACAGTCTGTATTTTATCGTTCCGACGCCACACGTGAAGCTTTTGTAGAAATGTGTGACGATCTCGATGTACAGCGGCTTACCTTTGATAGCTATCTGTACAAAACTGTTGTGCCAGCTAATCCCATCACTCAGTTGAAAATTACTGCTAAGACTATTGGTAGCTTACTTCGCGGTAATGCTCTAGCTCCTTAAACAGGCATATAGACAAAGGGAAAAGGGGACAAGGAGAGATAAGATTGGTTCTTTCCTGTCCCGTTTTTCATTTATAGTCGCAAAATTTACCCCACCCTAGCCCTCCCCTTGTCAAGGGGAGGGAATTTTATTTCTTGTTTCCCCCCTTGATAAAGCTTACTTTTCACGGGATCTGGAAAACCTCACTTCCATTCCGTCCTGCTTTTGAGAGGCTTTGAATTCTCCCCCTTCCCTTGTAGGGAAGGGGGTTGGGGGGTTAGGTAAGAGCGTTGATTTTTCCAAATGGCGTGAAAAGTCAGCTTGATAAAGGGGGTAGTTGCTCGGGAGAAGGACGGAGTATTTTTTTTTACAGTAGAATTATCATGATTTTTTTTTTTTAATATAAAAATATAGAATTATAAGCAATGAATTAACAATAGATAAATTAGTTGTAAAACCTCATAAAATCCTTATATTTAGGAGTGGTGAAAGCCGACTCTGAAAAATTCTTTTGCTAAGAATTGGCAAAGAAAATATAAAGTTTTAATGAAAAATATATTAATTTATTGGCAATATCTCCGTAAATTTACTAACGTGGACGGGATGCTTACTTGAAACCAGCTCCTAAGTAGGAGTAAGGCTTAACCATGAATCTCAGTTCAGTGCTTACTACTGCTGTATCTACAGTAGCTGCAACAACGGTTGTAGCATTTGGTTTCTCCAGTCAAGCTCTAGGTTTAACCTTTTATGGAAAATCTGAAGGTGTCTGGGAAAACCCTATTCCAGGGAGCAACAATACCAATCCATACTATACAGGTGTGGGAACCAATCAGTTTACATGGGGAGACGCAAGACCAAACGATCCAATTTTTGGAACACCTCCAAATCAACTGACTTTTGAGGGCAGTTCGTTTGGAGCAGGTGAAAGCTCTGTGTTTAAAATAGGGGATTTGACATACTTTAATGGAACAGTTCCTGACGGTACAAACGTTAGCTCTGTATCATTAAGTCTGAACCTCCTATTCACACGTCCAGTCAATCCTGCTGAAGGTGTCACGTTTGGTTTCGATCTCATAAATACGACGAATGTAGGAACTCCACAGGAGAATGCAGATTCTGTGATGGTCAAGTATAACTTTGGCGATCGCAGTTTGACAGATAATCAGGGAAATCAGTATCTATTGGAGTTAATTGGCTTTAGCCAAGATGGTGGTCGGACAACTGTTAGTGAGTTTAAAGTTCTTGAAGGGGAACAAACCACAGCTGGTATTTACGCTAGAATTACTCGGACTACACCACCGACTCAAGTTCCAGAACCTGCAACTCTTGCTGGTTTATCAGTGTTAAGCATCTACCTATTTTCCCGGAAGAATAAATTCTTAAGGGATAAAAAGTAATCATATCAGGGAGTTAGTAGTAGCGTAGTATAACCACTACCAACCTACTATGTGTCTGTAGCAAGGGTGCGGAGGTAAACTTACCGTCTGTATTGAGCAGAAACCGCACCCCTGCTTGATGCGTTAAGACACGATAAGTGAAGACGCATAAACCGCTAACTGTTAGCTGTTAACCGTTTACTGAATTTTTGTCAATCAACTCCCGATGCGGTTGAAGCATCTTCAGTTGACTGAGGAGCGCTTGGAAGTTCCAAACAGTAGCCCGCACCGTATACCGTTTTGATATAGCGGGGATGACGGGGATCTGGTTCTAACTTTGTTCTCAGGTGACGGATATGGACGCGAATGGTTTCAATATCGTCATCTGGATCGTAACCCCAAACTTCTCTAAGAATTTCGCTAGGGGAAACTGTTTGACCGTGGCGTTGAAGCAGACAGTGCAGTAGCTCAAACTCCAGATGAGTTAATTTCACTGTTTGACCGAACCATATCGCCTCAAACCTTTCTGGGACTAGGGTTAGTGGGCCATAGTTCAATATTTCACTGTGCTTTGCGGCTTGGGGAATTCGGTCAGTACGCCGCAGGAGTGCTCTCACCCGTGCCAACATTTCTTCGACTTCAAAGGGCTTGGTCAAATAGTCATCTGCGCCAGCGTTAAAACCTTCCACCTTATCCTGTGTTTGGCTAAGAGCTGTTAACATCAGCACGGGAATTTCAGCGGTGCGATCGTCCCGACGCAGGCGCTGGCAAACAGTAAATCCATCCACCCTTGGCAGCATGAGATCCAGCATGATCAGGTCTGGTTGTAGCTGGAGAGCTAGCGCTTGACCTTTGATGCCATCCTCAGCTTGGCTAACGTCGTAACCAGCCATCTCTAGGTTGACGGCTACGAGTTCTGAAATTGCAGGGTCGTCGTCTATGACAAGAATCCTCGGCATTATTAAAAAGGGTTTACCGAGCCACGACCTCTCAGTCGTGCTGGTGCGCTCTTACCGCACCTTTGCACCCTTACCAATTTTGTCCTTTGTCCTTCGTCCTTTGTTTTTAACAAATGACTCATAACGCGTGACCAATTGGCGGTATCTTTCTGTGGCACTATCCTCACGATCGCTCGCACTGGGCGTTACCCAGCAAGTCTGGTCTTTCGGGAGCCCGGACTTTCCTCAAACTAGCTTTTTTGAAGCTAATCTGCAACCGCCTGCGCCTACTCTCTCCTTATATACAGTGTAATCTTGGATGACCAAACCCGCAGTTCGAGTTTACTTCTTTTTATTCCAAGGGAGAGCATACGTCCACGGTAGTTTTCTAATGGTAAAGGGGCACTTGATCACGCATATGGTAGGGATATCATGACCTGGAGCCAGACCTACGTATTTTCTAGCCAGTCTCAGCACCAATTCCAGCGAAAATTCAAAGTTCCGTTTTCTGTCCATGAACTCCCTAAACTGCTTCTTTTGAGACTTTACGGGGCTATCTTTCCATTTGAGGACATTAGCGACTGACTGCCCTGCCTTGTATACTAACGTTCCAATTTCCTTATCACTTTTAGCTCCGAAACTGAAAACACCTTCAGATGAAATTTTTTCTTTCAACGTTTTCCCTGGTACAATTATACTGGGGACTTGCGGTACGCCCAAATCACGAGTTATGTCTGGTGACACCCGGATCATCCGTCGCGAAACTCCGTCAAATTCCACAAAAGCGCAATTATCCCAGTCTACGTACAAGATGACATCCTCGTATTTATTCTCAATGTTAATACTGAGCTCTTTCGGGTCGTCTATCTTATACATTGGCTTCAGTGAGAAAGAAATTCCAATTTTGTCTTGCAGGTCTTGCTCTTTCAGTTGTTTATCTACATCTGCTTTATTGAATTCTATCTTCACTTGGTCATCAATAGATTCAACCATTTGGTTAAAAGTATAAGTGATGCCAATTACATAAAGTGTTAAAACCAGTAGATTCGTATCACCGTCTCTCATCTTTTATATATAGTCTCCCTGTAATCATTTTGGATTTCCACTCCGCAGTCATCTTACATTTATGGCTCCTTATTAATTTTTGAGAAATTTTGAAACCAGCCCCTTCGCCAGAAAACATAAAACATAGTAGCAGCGATCGCTGCCATAACAGCCAAACAGAGAGGATAGCCCCAGTACCAGTTGAGTTCCGGCATATTGAGTGGTGATTTTTCTGTATTAAAGTTCATACCATAAATTCCTGCAATAAAGGTGAGTGGAATAAAAATTGATGATATGACCGTTAAAAACTTCATCACTTCATTCATTCTGTTACTGACTGCCGAAAGATAAACATCCATTAACCCTGACGCGAGTTCCCGGTAAGTTTCGATCATGTCTATCACTTGGATTGTATGGTCGTAACAGTCTCGTAGGTAAATTCGTACCCCATCACTGATCAGGTCATTGCTATCACGAATTAGAGAATTAATCACATCACGCTGAGGCCATATGTAACGACGCAGTTGCAGTAATTCTCGCCTAAGTTTATAAATCTTGTGTAGTGTTTGCCGATTGGGGTTTGTTACGACTTCTTCTTCTAAGTCTTCAATCTGCTCGCCGTAACGTTCTAAAATCGGAAAAAACCCATCTATTATCGCATCTAATAAACTGTAGGCTAAATAATCAGCTTTGTGCTTCCGAATAATACCTTTGTTGTTGGCGATTCGCATTCTTACACCATTCAAGCAATCATGGTCTGGTTCTTCTTGCACTGTCAGCAAGTAATTTTCTCCTACCACTAAACTCACTTGCTCGCTGTAAAAACCAGTTCCTGTTTCTTTAGGAACCACCATTCGGCAAATAATGACCAATTGAGCTTCATATTCCTCTACTTTGGGGCGCTCCGCCACGTTGACTATATCTTCAAGAACTAAGGGATGCAAATCAAACACCTTTCCCAGGTTTCGTAAAATCGTTTCATCACCTAAACCTTGCACCTCCACCCAGGAAACAGATTCTGTATCCAGATAAGCAGCGCACTCCTCTGGGTTTTGTAATTCTTTGCGAGTCACTTTGTTGGTGTTATAGTCAATCAACGAAATCGTTGGTTTTGAAGCGTCAGGAGAAATAAAAATTTCCCCCGGTACTGTCCCCGGTTGGTGGTAGTACTCCGGTTCATAGGAGCTGGTTGCGACTTTCGGTGGCTGGCGAGCTTGTTTCATAATTTTTCGAGGTTGACGGAGCTTTTTGGTGGTTTTGGGAAATTGACGCGCCTTTCTCAGTCTTGGCGTTTGACGAACTTTTCTGACCATAAAAGTTTCTCAATCGTCAATAGTATGAAAAAACAGTTTGCCCCATTAGCGCAAACTGCTTTAGAAATATTTACATAAAACCACCCGATCCCCTATGGACTAGAAACCCAGGGCTATAGGAACAAAGCTTCCCCAAGCAAGCTCTCGCATCGTTCTTTGCCCTTGATTTTCCAAAGTCCGCACACCATACAATGTAGTTAGGAGTTTTTGAGAAAGTTGTAAGAATGCAACGTTTTTCTGTTAGAGAAATCCAAAATACCCATAGTGAGGTTTTAAACCGGGCTGCTGTTGAGCCAGTTTTGCTGACAGACGAATCGCAACCCAGTTACGTCATTATGTCAGTTGAGAACTACGAGCAGTTGGTAAATCGACTGGCTCAATTAGAAGATTTGATTACAGGTCAACAAGCTCAAACCGCACTCTCCAACTCAAGGATGGTTGGTACGGAAAATTTTACAGCAGAAATCAAGCGTTTGGCAGCGCTTGATGATAAGACTTGATAGTATGGCCAAACTTGACGGTCTTGAGACAGTTCTTGATTTTCTCAAAGGTTTGCAGCCTAAAATTGCTGCTCAGATTGCCAAAAAAGTTATGTCTTTGAATGTTGAACCATTACCAGCAGATGCTAAGGAATTGGCTGGTTATACAGGATATTATCGCGTTGATTCAGGAGAATATCGCATCGTTTACCGATTTCATGCTGACGGGGATTTAGTCGAAGTGATTTTGGTAGGAAAGCGTAATGATGACGAAGTCTATAAGCAACTTAAGCGTTTGGTAGGCTAAAAGTGATAACTTTAGTTAAGCTGCACGATAGCACTATTACCACTCATCCTTATACTTGGCGAAAGCTTGCTATATTCGGCATAAAAAAAGGTGGGCAGTGCCCACCCTACGGTATGGTTTCAGAATGATTACATCATGCCCATGCCACCCATACCGCCCATGCCGCCCATGCCGCCCCGGTAAAACCTACCCAAAAATTCTGCTGTTGCCCGATCGTTAATGCTCCACAAACTCACTACCACGCGCCTTGACCCCGCATACATTAAACCTCTTATCAACCCCACAATCCCCTCACTTTTTACCTCCTTACCCTCTGCTGTACGACAGCCACTGAGAACCACCATTTCGGCTGGCAAATTTAGGTTGAAAACATCTGGTGTCAGTAAAAAGCCTTCTTTTAGTTCTTCTCCCTGTTCATTAATTAAGGACAACGCAATTCCTGACAGTTCTGGATGAATGTCGTTGTAAAACCCATGAGTAGCAAAATGCACGTAGCGGTATTGGCTCATCTGGGGACTAGTAGCAGTCTCTCGACTAGCATCAAAATCTAGTGCTAGTAATGAGGATTCTTTTGATACCAGTTTCTGAATTTCCTCAGCTTCTAAGCGTGAGAAGGGCAAACGTGCAAAAAGCCGTTCTCCATCTCTACAACCAATGTCTCTAGTAACCAGTTTAAGAGGTTGCATTGGGGATGTCTGAGTTTGACTAGCAACTGCTTGAACTGAGGCGTTAACTCGTTCATCTGTTTTGTCAAAAACTGGATCTGCTAACACAGCAACTGTTTTAGTCACGCAATGACCTTCAATTCGATCGCATCGAATCTGAGTGAGAGTTGAAGCACTAGGTAGACTTACAATTTCGTGTTCGACAAACATGGGTTTGAAGTCGGGGGAAAGAGGGTCTAATAAGGTGCTAAAAGGCACATATCTTTGCAGGGCACCATCACTTACAACTAGGAGTCGTTTGCATTCCAAGAGCGCTGTTACTGGTTCTAAAAGTATTTGGCTCAAAGCTTTTGTAATTTTTGCTACCTTTTTCGGCTTTCCCCTCTTTTCGGGCACTGTTAAATATTCATAGAATTCCCGCGCTGTAGCTTCAATGTCTGAGCTTTTGGGCAATTCATGGCTGGTGATAGAAGTTGATGTTATTCCCCACAGATAGCTGTGCTCATCACCAAGCCAGTAGGATAAGAGAATAGTTTGGTTATCCACTACCAGCTGCTGAATTTCTTCGGCACTAAGGGGCAGAGGATATTTCAGGGCAGCATAACGCGGGCTTTTGATGCGGATTTCGGCTTCAACTTCTCGCAACTGTGTCTGAAGTGAATTAATCTCTTTTCTGAAACATTCCATCTGCTTTATTTCCGCTTCTTCTATCTCTTCCGGAAGTCTGCCTTGAAGTAATTTTTGTAGGGCTTGAGTCTTGGAAGCAAGTTGCTGCTGTAACTGGCGTTCAGAATCACGCAGTTTGGGGTCTACTCCTTGCTTAATATCAGCACGCGCCTCTTCTAGCATCTCAACAAGACTGCGAGCGCGAGCGCGTTCTGAGATCTCTAACGCTTTCACTGCATACCCTACAGCAGGGTTTTTTTGGTGCAGTTGCATGAGCAAATCAATGTAAAATTCGTAGTAGTGCCGCACGGACGCAAGGTAGGAAGCTCGCAGGTCTTGGCTAATGACTTTAGTGCGTAAGGTTTCAATAGTTGTGATGGCAGATTCAATTTGAGCTAAAGCTTCGTTGAAATTACCAAGATTGCGTTCGGCAACGGCAATATTGCGGTGTGTAGTGACAGTGCCGGAAATATCCCCCACCTCCTGTTTGATGGGCAAAGCTTCGTTGTAATATTCCAATGCCTGCTGAAACAAACCTAAGTAAGAATAAACAACACCAATGTTGTTGAGGGTGATAGCCTCCCCACGGCGATCGCCTACCTCCTGTCTAATTGGCAGCGCTTGCTCATAGTAATCTAGTGCCTGCTGAAATTCACCCAAATCGAAGTAAACTACGCCAATGTTATCGAGAGTTTTAGCAACTCCAGTGCGATTGCCAATAGCAAGCCACAATTGCAGGGCTTGTTGGTAATAGTCTAGGCTAAGCTGTTTCTTGCCCAGAGTATCGTAAACCGCAGCAATATTAGTGAGCGCAGTGGCTTCTCCACGGCGATCGCCCACTTCCTGTCGGATTGGCAGTGCTTGACTGTAGTATTCCAGTGCTTGCTGAAATTCACCTAAATTGGAGTAGACACCGCCAATGTTATTAAGAGTGACAGCTTCCCCACGTCGGTTGCCTACTGTACGCATTAGTTCTAATGCTTGTTTATAGCTGTTCAGTGCTTGCTGAAACTCGCCCAAATCAAAGTAAAGTAGACCAATGTTGTTGACAGTTTCCGCAACACCTGTGCGATCGCCCACTTCTTGGCGGATATGCAAAGCCTCTTTATAGGATTCCTGGCTACGTTGCTTCTCACCTAAGTCGGAGTAAACTAAGCCAATATTATTTAAAGTGACAGCTTCCCCACGTCGGTCGCCCACTTCCCGACGAATCCCTAGCGCTTGGTTATAATATTTTAGCGCCTCTTTTTTATTACCTAGGTCGGCGAAGACACCAGCGATGTTGTTCAATGTAACCGCTTCTCCGCGTCGATCGTTCTGTTCCCGCCGAATTACCAGTGCTCGGTTGTAGTAATCCAGTGCATCGTTTTTGTTACCTAAATCGGAGTATATCTTACCAATATTATTAAGACTAACAGCTTCCTCTGCATGATTTCCCTCTTCCTGCATTAACCGCAATGCTTGATTGTAGTAATCTAATGCCTGATTTTTTTCTCCCAAACTTGAGCAAACTAAGCCGATGTTGTTGAGGGTGCGAGCTTCCCACTCGCGCTCTCCCAAGGCTTGCCATAGTGGCAGTGCTTGATTAAAGTACTCTTGCGCTTGCTGTCTGTTTCCCAAATTGGAGTAGACAAACCCAATCCAAGTGAGTGATTGGGCTTCCTGATAGCGATCGCCTACTTCCCGCCACAAATGTAGTGATTCTTGCCACTTTTGAATTGCTTGGTGCTGGGATTGTGCTGTTCTTTGCCTGTAGAACTCCATTGCTTCTGCAAAAGCTTGTTCGGCAGCAAGGCGATTTTGGCGAATTGACATAAAACGTAATATATAGCTTAATTACGAATTACTAATTATTTTAATTCCACTCCCCCTGGAGGATAAAGGCAGCCCAGTAATAGGGTTCTTGCCACTGTTTGTGCTGCCACATTTCCAGTTGAGCCGCTCTCAGTGCCTTTGCCGACGGTTCCCCCTGCTTCAGCAGCTTTTGATAGAATTTCGCCATCAGTACTGCTGTGGCTTCATCCTCTACGCTCCACAAACTCATCACCACACGTTTCGCTCCCGCATACATTAAACCTCTTGTCAAGCCTACAATGCCTTCACCTTTAACCTCCTTACCCACTCCTGTGCGACAGGCACTCAGAACAACCAGTAATACCGGCATTGTGTTTGTTGGATTGATTACGCTAACGGCTTGGGTTAATTTTGAAGCCAATTCTTTTGAGTTGATTTTGAAAGTTTTTGTTGACATGATTTTTAAAATTTATTTTTTATTGATTACTTTTTTTTGATTAAACTTGAGACTCTTTAAATTCCAAAAGGTCTAAAAGCGAGGGTTGTATAACCTTTTCTTGGGCTGCTCTACAATAAGAAACACCATCTAAGAAATAGGCTGGATTAAGTTCGTGGCCAATACCTTTACGGCCTTTTAAAATTGCACGGTAAGGAACCGTGAACAAACCTGCAAACGGGTCATAAACAACATCGCCTGGATTACTCATTTGCTCGATAACTCGGTCGGCAATATCGAACTGCATCGGGCATAAGTGCATTTCTTTTCCTTTGCTCCACTGCGAACCGTTCAAAGTGAGCATTCTTGTAACATCAGTCCAAACTTCATCACTCCAGCTTTGAGGCTGTAAGAGCATAAAACTTGACGGTAGTTTACCCTTAACCTCTAGCGTTTCCGCTAGTTTTACATGGTGTTCAAAATTGTATACCTCGTTCAAAGAATAATCTTTGTGCCATTGGAAAATTTTATCATGGTCAAGCTGCGAAACCTCTTCAGGGGTAAGGTGTCTATTCCCGTTGCTTCTAGCAAAACCATGTGCATCCATTTGCCAACGCGCTCTCGAATATCCATCAGGATTAATCCATTGACCTTTCTTGTAATCTTTTTTGGCTTTGACTACAGGAATATCCGCGTAAGCATTGGTAGTGTCTGTTTGCGGTTTACGGAAAAGCAAAAGATACTCAGGCATTCCAACCCCCATTTTAGAACCGTCTTTGCACTGCTCAGTCCATCCAAGTCTGTAAGTTTGGTTATTCTCACGGACTACATCTGTAACAATGGTTTTCATTCCCATATATGCAAAACCGTGCTTTACATAGTGCATTATTGTGTGCATGTGGAAAGGATAAACTGTTTGGAATCCTAAACCAGTCATGCCTCCGGGAACAATTCTATCCTTTACATGCACGGCACAAATTCGGCCAGGCATTAAAACGCGCAGCAATTCGGGAGTTAAAAAGTCCATTTGCTCAAAAAACTCATCGTTATTGGCTGTGTGGCCAAAGTCAGCATAGTTTGGAGAGTATTCGTATTGCGTTGAAAAGGGGATTGACGTTAGAATAAGCCCAACGCTATCGCTTTTCATGTTCTTGGATTCCTTTACGTTATCGTTGTTTACAGCGGTAAAGTATTCCGTGGAAACTTCAATACGTTCGACTCCCATTTTACGGGTTAAATGGCCAGCCATTTCGATATGGTTTAAGCCAAACTTTTTTATAATTTCAGTCATTTTCTGTACTAGTTTATTGTGGTTATCCCACTTTCTGATTAGATCTTGTTTTACTTTTCTTTCCGCTTCAGTGTATATCAAATCAATGCGGACTTGATTTTGTTGTAAAAAGCGTAAAAGACGGTGGATTGATTGGATAAAATCATTGAACTTAAAGCCTATCCCTAGGTATATTGCCCAATTACAATGCCTTTGAAAATTACATCCCGAACCAGCGATAATAGGTTTGGCTGCTAACTCTCTAAATTTCCCGTTTGAAAAATCAATAATGGCCTGTTCGCGTTTCTCATAATTTTGCGAGCCGTAAATCGATACAACATCGGGGATAAGTTTTTCAATAGCGTATCGCTCGGATTCGAGATCATGCCAAAGGATTCTGTGGGCATCAATATCCTCATTGCGTATTTCCATCATTTTAGCAATTCTACCCTCCAAGCTGTCGCGTTTTTCTTTTGCTGCATCTTGCAAACCAACAGCCGTATCTCTAAACATTTTATACTTTCCATGCTTATCAATACCTGCGGTTTGGTGGTCGGATGGTATTTCATGCCAGCGGATATCTAACTCAGGCATAATATAACCTTGGTCATCCTCTTCATTACCCGTGATATCTGAGGGTTTTGTAACAAATAAACCCCATGAAGCAACCCACAACCAAAATTCCTCTTCTTTATGGGCGTGTAATGTGAGTTTATCGGCCTTTGTAGAATCCCGTTTGAAGAATCTAGTTTTAGCCTGAGAAACATCCATTATACCTAGAAAGTCAGCATAAGCCAATAATTCGATATACTCATTAGGGGATGGTGTTGCTGTGGCTACGAATCGGTAAGGTACATTGTATGTGCCTCTT
Source organism: Scytonema sp. NUACC21 (assembly GCF_054684315.1). Taxonomy (NCBI): domain Bacteria; kingdom Bacillati; phylum Cyanobacteriota; class Cyanophyceae; order Nostocales; family Scytonemataceae; genus Scytonema; species Scytonema sp. NUACC21. The sequence goes on from NZ_BAAFZH010000035.1 coordinate 28,258, forward strand.
CTATCACCCAGCGGACCAGCATCACCCGTAAACAATCGCATAAACTCACGAAATGTTTTTGTGCCTCCAAAGCCGCGCAAAACAGAAGCCTCGTCCAATGATGCAACCGAAAACAACCGCGGATCAAGTTTACCATCGCGAACGGTCTCGTAGTTTGTTAGATAGATTCCAGTTTCTTCAGCATCTTCGATTCTGCGGATGAATTTTGGCGGGGTTTCCCATTTCAATATTTCAACCGCATCGCGAATAAATTCCTGTTTTACATTCAGTGGGCAAATAATCAAACCGCGGCCGCCTGTTCTAGTGAGTGTTATGCGAATGGTTTCTAATTGCGTTACTGTTTTGTGCAATCCAAACGATGCAAAACAGGCTCTTCTACCACCCTCGACTAGCCACTTAACCATAAGTTTATTGTGAAGTTTTAACGCGGGATTGATTTCAGAAATTTCCACCTTAAAACCCTCTTTATTAGCTATCCTGACTTTGTTTTTTAGAAAGTCGTCATAGCTTAAATCTTTATTTTTTATCATAAAAAATTTGATTTTATTTAACCAAAAAGTTGAATGGGTTTAAACCTCAAACTCTCATTGATTTACCCTTGAAAACAAGGATGTTAAACATTTCTTTAACTCGGTCATAAATGTGACCTCCATACCTTTCGCCAATAAGTTCCAAGGCCGCTTCTACACTGTTTGGGGAATGGTCGGGAAAGTTCATAGTGATGATGGTTTTGTGATTAATTGAAGCGTAATTCGTATCATACTTCAAGTCTTTTTTAATGACTTCAATACGTTTGTCATATCGCTTTTCAATAATCTCACGCATCAATTCTTTTTTCCCGTAATTACTAGCCTCGGATTCTTTTGTCAAATCGTCAAAAGCGTACCGAAATCCACTGTACTTTGTGAAAAAAGATAGCTTTTCATCATGCTCTGAAATCCCCTCAAACTCAGTAACTAGTTCGTGGCATGATTTGAACATGAATCGTAGCTTTTTCCAATCCCCGTGAGTATCCCATTTATGCTCAAAAGAATAAGCATAGTAGTAATCAAAAACCATCGACAAAACTTGCAGAATTGAGGTTTTACCATGTGTTATATCATGTTCGACTCATTACTTACGATACACACATTCTACCCCACCCGCCTAACGGCACCCTCCCCTTGCTAAGGTGAGGGTTAGGGAGGGGTATTTTTATTACAAATGTTCAACCGAACATGATATTAAATATAATAATTTTTTTATCAAATAGCATCCTCTTTTTATAAGAAAAGAAATTACGGAAAATTCTGGATAATTGTTGGTAACATACTCAAATCTTCAATTATTGCATCAACCTCAATTGGCTCCGCCCAGTAACTATCTCGTTTCCAAACTGCCTTCATTCCAATACTCTTAGCTCCCAAAACATCAACTGTAGGATGATCTCCAACGAATACACTTTGCTCGGCTGTCACTCCTAGTCTTTGCAGTGCTCTATAGAAAATTTCGGCATCAGGTTTCCTCACTCCCTCTATCTCTGAGATTAAAATGGCTTCAAAATAATTTTCAATATCTAATCCTTTAAGAGTGCGCGTCTGAAATTTTCCCAAACCATTGGTAATCAATCCTAACAAATAATTTTTGTGTTTAAGGCTATCTAAAGTAGAGTGTAAGTTAGGAAACGGAACACAAGAGTAAATAAAATTATTCTCATAATCATATAATAATTCTTGCCAAGTTAGTGTTTTAATTGAAAATTCTGACAAAAGGCTTTGATAAACTTTATCTTTCCAAACATAACCACGACAATCCAATTCGATAAATCTGGAAATATAATTGTCTTTGGGAATGCTATGGAGTAATGAGGCAAAGCGATTATATTGATCGGAAATAAACTGTTTGACGGAAGTTTCGCGATCGAGAAGAGTTCCATCTAAATCAAAAATAACAGCTTGAATCATTAAATCATCCAACGACACAAATTTTTCTCGGTATGCTGCAGATTTATAAGCTGCAATTATCGCCAAAACGCTTCCAAGCACATTTTGACAAGCAGGGCGTAAATATTAAAATACGGTTATTGAGTCAATTTACAGTATGATATCATAAAGATGTTTCACTATTTGTCTAAAAATAGTTACCTTTTTACCTTTCCTGTATGCAGTGCAGGAAACAATAGCCAACATCTATTTTGTTTAGCTGCCACGCTAAAACCTCCGCTCCTTTTAAGGTAGTTAATATTTGGTGGTAGTTTCTTAACAATCTCTAAACCCTTTGAGCAGAAAGAATCTTCGTATGTTTCGCCCAATCTTTCATCTTGCCTTCCCTGTCCGAGACCTTGAAGAGTGTAAAAATTTTTATGTGAATACATTGGGTGCCAAGGTTGGTCGTGTTCGCGATAAGTGGATTGACATATTCCTTTTTGAGGGCCAGATTACTTTGCACGAACGACCTTTTGAGGTATTGCCGATAGGAAAACATGGTGTGCGTCACTTTGGCGCGATTTTGGCGTGGCGTGATTGGGAAGTTCTTGCTCTTCGCCTTAATGAAATGAAGGTTGAGTTTGAGGTAAAGCCATATGTGTCTGGTGTAGGTACTGATATAGAACAAGCGAAGATGTTATTGAGCGATCCCAGCGGAAATTTGATTGAAGTCAAGGCATACAGAAATCCTTCTGTCGCCTTGGAAATGGACAAATTGCAAGAGTGTTCGCAAGGATATGTATAAGTATTTGTCTTTTTAAGTTTTCAGCGTTGCACGTAGAAAACGATAACCCACATCAATTTCTGTTAACTGCCGAATTTTTCCGTACTTTGCATCCCATTGACCACTACTTAAATCTGTTGCAAGAGCCTTAACTGCGGGCTCAATTAAGCGGGAGTTGGTTACAGCAAAAGAAGAGATTCCCGCACGGACTTCAGGCTTGAGATACAATTCAGGGCGTCTCCAAGCAGCCGCTGCAAATAAATCAGATAAATCGTGAGGTAAGACAAAAGGTATAGTTTCAACGCTTCTTTTGGTAATTGTCTGAATTAGGTTGGCAAGTTGTGGGAGTGGTAGAAATCGTAGGGCATCTTCCCACAGCCAAGGAAAATAATCATACAACCATATCTTTTCAGCAAGCCTAATATCAAAGGTCAGCAAGACTATTGCCCCAAATTTGACAACCCGATGCATCTCGCAAATAGCTTTTTCTAAATCTGAAAAGTGATGCATTGTAAGAATACTTATGACTCCATCCACAGAGTTATCTGGTAAAGGAAGTGCTTCTGCATATCCGGTTAACCATTCGACTCGTGGATACTCTAACTGTTGGGCTCGCATAACTGATGATGGTTCAATCCCGCAAACAGAATATCCAAGGTTGGCGATCGCTCGACTGTATCCACCTGTTCCAGCCCCTACATCAGCGATCGTGCTACCTTTTGGTAAATTGAGTAGGTCGATTACAGTCCTTACAATCCGAGGATCGGGGATGCGAGTCTTTGAATATTCCTGACCAATGGAATCGTAAATAGACATTTGTAAAGTACTTAGTGGTTCATGAGATAAATTTTAAGCAGATAGCTGAGTCAGAAAACCGACTTCTCTAATATCGGATCTCTTGTAGATATAAAGGGAACAAATTAGAGGTGTTTTAGCTTAGCAAAGTTTTGATAGGTTTGTAGTCGCTGATTTAGAGTTCCTGTATGTAACTCAAACAAATGATTGTCGTAGTCGTAAAAATATAAAGAACGCCCTTCGCCTTCTACGCGGCTTCGACTTTCCCTGACATTTACCCCCAGACTTCTAACTCGTGCGGCATACAATTCGTAATCGCCTTCAGTTATTTTAAAAGCCACATGGTTATAAGTTTTCTCTGCTAAAGGTTCTCCTTCCATGATGGCAATCCATAAATCATTTATCAGGAAAAATTTTTCCTTTGAAATGGAAAAATTGTGCTCATCACTAGAATAAACTTGTTTAGCATCCAATAGGAATGTAAGGAATTTCGTCATTTTCTCCAAATCCCTCACAATGAATGTGATATGACTAATACCTTCAATCATTTTTCCAAATATTCAACTCCTTCTACAGGATATCGAAAGTTGCCTTTCATGCTTTCTATTTTTCTTCTGACATTTTTGTATAGTGAGAGTAAGCTAATAGCTGAAGCTTTAAAACCTTGCACCTTCTTAATAAGTGGTGGGCAGTGCCCACCCAGCCCTTTCAATGCGAACATATGAACTAGTGAGGGAGGAAAAGGTGCTGAGAGCACAGAATGCCGATCGTGGTTCAAACGGAGAAATGTATGAGGGCAGGAATGCTAAATGAATTGGTGTGATGGCGGAGTGAGCCAGTGGTGGTCGGGTAGCGTCCTGGGTGCGCGAGGGGGCTAACTCGCCCCCTCAGGACTCCCCTCGGAGCCAGTTGCTGACCGCC